>JBHHXU010000326.1:0-2307 GCA_046757185.1 Thermodesulfobacteriota bacterium | reverse complement strand
TATCCTCAAGACCGTCCTTCACCCAGCCGATGACGGAAACAATGATTATCCCCGCCCCAAGGGCGAGACAAACGATGGCCGCCGCCGGCTTCTCGTAAACAAAATGGAACGAGAACGCCAATGGCGCCATTAAGAGGATCCCTATGCACACTGGCAACGGCCAGGGACTTGTTTCCCACTCTAATGGATGTGCGTGTTCTGACATACCCTCCACCTCCTGTAAGTTATTCTCTTTTATTATGTTTTTACTACCGTAATGCCTTCAGTTTTACTTTGCACTGCCCTTCTCTACCTCCGCATCCGCAAGCTGTTCAAAGTTACAGCTTTTGAGGAAGGCAAGAAACTTTTGCTGCGCCTCCCGCCAGACATCGTGCACCGAACACACCTCATCGTGAGGGCAATACCCCTTGTGGATGAGGCACTCATTCAGGAAGATAGGCCCTTCAACCGTCTCGATAACCTCCAGCAGGTTTATCTCCCTCGGGGGGCGCGCAAGGATAAACCCCCCTTCCGGCCCTCTGAACGACCTCACAAAGCCCTTCCTTGCAAGGGTCTGAAAGAGCTTGGCCAGGTAGGATGGAGGTATACCCCTCGCCTTCGATATCTCCTCTATGCCGGACATCCCATCACCCGATTTACGAGAGAGATAAACGAGCCCCCCTATTGCATAGTCTGCTGCTTTGCTTAGTCGGAACATACAAAGAGATAATTAAGACCTTCCTTATCTTAAATACGCTCCTCTGTCAAGCTTTTTTTTGCACTATTTTCAATTTTTTAGGGATTTCCGTATGCAGGTCAGGACCGAGGGAAACGGTACGAAGCGGTTAAAAAGAGGGATAAATTTCAGGAGAGGAGATGTTACATAACAACAGAGGAAAAGATGCTTAGCTTTTTTCTATGAGCGACTCCCCCGTCATCTCCTTCGGCTTTTCCAACTCCATCAGGTCGAGGATTGTCGGCGCAACGTCGGAGAGACCGCCCTCTCTCAGCCTGGATCCTTTCAGCGCGTCATCGACGAGGATGAAGGGAACGGAGTTGGTAGTATGGGCCGTATGGGGCTCCCCCGTATCGTAATCTATCATCTGCTCCGAGTTGCCGTGGTCGGCGGTGATGAGTATTGTCCACCCCCTTGACTGCGCCGCCTCAACGACCCGTCCGATGGAGGCGTCCACCGTTTCGCAGGCGCTCACCGCCGCTTCGAGGATGCCTGTATGGCCCACCATGTCTCCGTTAGCGTAGTTGATGAGGATAAATCTGTCGGGCCCCGTATCGATCCTGTCAACCAGCTTGTCGGTGACCTCACAGGCGCTCATCTCCGGTTTCAGGTCGTAGGTGGCAACCTCCTTCGGCGATGGTATGAGCAATCGATTCTCCCCTTTATATGCCTCTTCTATGCCGCCGTTGAAAAAGAAGGTGACGTGGGGATACTTCTCCGTCTCCGCCGTCCTGAACTGGGATACCCCCCTTTCGCTCAGGACGGCGCCGAGGATATTGTCGAGGTCCTGTGGTGGAAAGACAACGGGGAGTTGAGAATCCGCGTCGTATTCGGTTAAACAGACATAGGTCGAGAGGGCCGGCCGGTGCTCTATCATGAAGCCGTCGAATCCCTCCTTTGTAAAGGCCCTCGTAAGCTCCCGCGCCCTGTCCGACCTGAAGTTGAAGAAGAGAATCCCGTCGCCATCCTTGACGGCGGCAGTTCCTCCCCCGTTGCTCTTTATGACGGTCGGGAGGATAAATTCATCGGTCTCCCCCCTCTCATAGGCCGTCTCGACCGCCTCGACAGGGCCATCCGCCACCTTCCCGTCGCCATAGACCATGGCCCGGTAAGCCTTCTCTACCCTATCCCAACGGTTGTCCCGATCCATACCGTAGTAACGGCCTGATACGGTCGCTATCGTACCAACCTTCTCCCTCTCGATAAAGGCGGCAAGCTCCTCGATGTACCCCTTTCCGCTCTGGGGCGGCGTATCCCTGCCGTCCATGAAGGCATGGATATAGACCTCTTTCAGCCCACTCCTCTTTGCCATGGTGAGAATGGCATAGAGATGATCTATATGGCTGTGCACCCCCCCATCGGACACAAGACCCATCAAGTGCAGGGCCGCGCCCCTTCCCTTCACCAGTGAGATCGTATTCTTGAGCACCCGGTTCTCATAAAACTCACCGGTCTCTATAACCTTACTTATCCTCGTCAACTCCTGCAGGATAACCCGCCCAGAGCCGAGGGTCAGATGCCCCACCTCGGAGTTTCCCATCTGTCCCTCAGGCAGCCCCACGGAGAGACCGGAGGCGTTCAGCTTTGTTGTG
>JBHHXU010000325.1:0-2311 GCA_046757185.1 Thermodesulfobacteriota bacterium | reverse complement strand
AACAATCTCACGGAAACGGTAGAGCTGGTACGTGCGGACTATAGGGAACTGAAGCGCCTCTTCATGAGGGGGAGTTTTGATCTCATTATAAGCAACCCGCCCTACGTGAAGGAGGGGTGCGGGAGGGTAAGCACCATAACAGAGCGCGCCATCGCCAGGATGGAGCAGATCGGCTCACTCGGTGAGCTGATTGAAATTTCGGCGTATCTCCTCAGCAGGGAGGGGCGAGTCTGTTACATCTACCCAGTCTCGCGGCTCAAGGAGCTACTATCGGCAATACACACAGAAGGTCTCACCGCGGGGAGGATCCGTTTCATCCATCCGAAGGAGGCTGGGCCGGCGGAGCTCTTTCTGGTCGAGGCGAACTATAGCAGACAGGAGACCGTCATCGAAAGCCCGATATTCCTTTCTCAATGGCAGGGAGGGGGTCTTCAGATGGAGGGGAGTGATGTTCCGATGAGGGTGAGACGGCGAGCTACCGACAGCCAGAGCAGTACCCGTAGAGCTCCATCTTGTGGTTGACGACGGCAAAGCCCTTCTCTTCGGCTATCCCCCTCTGGAGCTCTTCAATCCTCTGGTTGGTAAACTCGTCTATCTTGCCGCACTTGATGCAGATGAGGTGGTCGTGGTGGCTGTCGTCGGGGAGGTGTTCGTAACGTGTCTGACCGTCGCCAAACTGTCTCTCAAAGGCAAGGCCGCACTCGGTAAGGAGTCTCATTGTCCGGTAGACCGTCGCATACCCCACCCTAGGATTCTTCCTCCTCACCTTCTTGAGGAGCTCCTCGAGGCTGATGTGGGTGGTGGTCTTGAAGAAGATATCGGCGATATCCTCCCGCTGACTCGTGGACTTCAGTCCCTTCTCCTCGATATATTTCCTGAACAGATCTCTTGTAACGGCAACCTTTCCAGACATACCTTCACTAAGCTCTATTCGAGCAACAGATAACAACAGACAGTATCACTTGTTGGTAGCATTCGATGGAGCGGGAGACGGGATTCGAACCCGCGACCCCAACCTTGGCAAGGTTGTGCTCTACCAGCTGAGCTACTCCCGCGGGAAAAGTACTATATTACTCAATCGTCTCCCTTTGTCAATTAGTTTTTGACTGTAAAACAGCACATCTGTTAAGATTTACCCATGGATAGGGGGGAAATCTTCTCCAAAATTAAAAACCTGCGTCTCCATCTAGGCGCCATACTGAAGGGGAAAGACGATGTCATACAACTCGCCGTTACGGCGCTCCTTGCAAAGGGACACCTCCTTATAGAGGACATCCCCGGCGTCGGCAAAACGACCCTTGCCCACGGCCTTGCAATGAGTATCAACTGCGCCTTCCGCAGGATACAGTTCACCAGCGACATGCTCCCCTCCGATGTCATCGGCATCACCGTCTATAATCAGGCTGACCACACCTTCGATTTTAAAGAGGGACCGATCTTTGCCAATATTATTCTGGCCGACGAGATTAACCGCACCTCCCCGCGGACTCAGAGTGCCTTCCTCGAGGCGATGAACGAGAAACAGGTATCCGTTGAGAGGGTGACCTACCCTCTGCCCGATCCGTTCATGGTCTTCGCCACTCAGAACCCCCTTGAGTATGAAGGAACCTTCCCCCTCCCCGAATCGCAGCTCGACCGGTTTACCATGCGCGTAAAGATCGGATACCCCGGAGAGGCGGATGAACGCGCCATACTTCTCTCCCACCCACGGAGCGTCCCTCCTGCGAATAGTGAACCTGTCCTCTCGGCAGATGAGCTTATCTCCATTCAATCGGAGGTTGGTAAGGTGTCGGTTGATGAAGAGCTCGTCACCTATATTCTGGCGGTCGTCAACGGCACGAGAAACTCCCCCCACCTGCGGCTCGGCGTGAGCCCCCGAGGCGCCATACACCTCTATCGTACTGCCCAGGCCCTCGCACTCGTTGAGGGGAGGGCTTACTGCATACCGGACGATATCAAGAGGCTGGCCGTTCCGGTGTTCGCACACAGGGTCGTTGCCGCCTACGACGTTACCGACGGCGAGTCCGCCTCAACGGACACCTTAATAGAAGAGATAGTCGAAACTGTCGCCGTACCGCTTTAACCTAACAGATGTGTTGCCAACATAATAAGAAGGTGTTGCCCCTTCAGGTAACCCTATGAACCTCCGTCCCGCACTATCGGCGCCGCTTCCGTGGCTCATCCTCCCTATTTACCGCCTTTTTGGTCGGAGGTCAAGGGCGGGAAGAAGGGAGAGACTCTTCAAGCTTCCGAGAACCCTCTCCTTCACGAGAGAGGGGAAGCTCTTCATCCTCGCCCTCCTCCTCATCGG
>JBHHXU010000324.1:0-2313 GCA_046757185.1 Thermodesulfobacteriota bacterium | reverse complement strand
AAGTCCTCATATTCACTCCCTGAACCGGTCAACTGGAGGGAGTGGCCAATCGGGGTGGTAGTATTCGACTCTTCCACACCGATATCGACCGAGGTCATCCCAGCGGCAGGACCACCGGCGGCGGCAAATGCCCCTTCGTAGCTGAGAAACTGGATGACATTGCTGCCATTATCGACAAGGGCGATCCCGTCCGGTAAACCGGCAGTAGCATTCTGGATTCCCCCTATCAAGAAGGAGAGAGTTCCGAAACCGTTCTCCTGGTCGGTGATGATACCAGCCCGTGCAGCGGTTTTATAGACTACCCCCCCGCTCCCGTTATAAAGAACAATGCTCCACCCACCCATATTGCTCCCCGCAGGACCAGCGATCTCGACACCTTCACCGGTATCGCCTCCTGCATTATCGTAGTGGATCTCATTAATAAAGATGGGGGTAGCGTGGAGGGAAACGGGAAGCATCAATGGGAGGACGAGCACGGCTAGCAGTAGAGCCCTCTTCATCGCTCTTCACCTCCTTTCTGAGGTATTACTTGTCATTGATGACTGTAGGCAGGGGTATTGCTGTGGGAATTTTACCGGTTAACATAAAAAAGTCAACTGTACTTTCGGACAGGTAGGGCAATTTTTCACTCCCTGCCCCCCTTCGGGCACTCCTTCTCCTTGCTCCCCTTCTGTTCAAGGCAGGCCCGGCACCTCGCGTCGCTGCATAACTGGCAGACGGCGCAATCGGGGCAGTGGTGTTTTCGGGGGGCGCCCTTCTCCTCCTCCGGGACGTAGAGCCTTCCCTTTAGGCCCGGTACTGTGACGAAGGACATCCCTACCCTCCGGCGGTTGCAATCGTGTATGGCATGGAGCGGCGGGGAATGTGTGCACCGTCCTTGAGGAGCTGACGGAACGAGGGGTGGTAGGGACCGGTAACGATGCTCTCCTCCAACTCGGCCGTCGGCTGGAGCCCCACCCTGATGATGGAGATGGCAGCTTTCTCAAAAATCCGCATGACCTCCCTGCATACTTCGACCATCGATTCCAGCGGCCACGGGCGGTAGTCACCCCGTCTATAGATCCTCTCGAGGGGGGTATTCTTTATCACAAGTGTCGGGTAAACCCTGACGAAGTCGGGCCTGAGCGAAACAATTTCCCTGGCGGTAGCGAGGATGGTCTCCCTCGTGTCCCCCGGCAGGCCCGGCATCACCTGAAGACCGACCGTGAAGCCGGCTGTTTTCAGCAACTCAACGGCCCGCACCGTATCCCCGGCGCTGTGACCACGTCCCGACATCCTGAGCACCACGTTATCCATCGACTGGACGCCGAGCTCCACCGTCCCGACGCCGTACTCCTTCAGGAGCTTTACCTTTTCGTGAGAGATATAATCGGGCCTTGTGGAGACCCGCAGTGCGTCTATCTCTCCACACTGGATAAAAGCGTAAGCGGCCTCAAGGTAGTCTCTCTGCAATGTGTCCTTGAGGCCGGTAAAGCTTCCGCCGTAGAAGGCGATCTCCCTCGGCCCCTCCCCCCTCCATGTCAAGAGGTACCGTGTGATGGTCTCACGTACTTCTATACGAGTCGGTACGGAGTTCTGCCCCGTGATATCCGTCTGATTGCAGAAGACACACCGGTGGGGACATCCCTCGTAAGGGATGAAGACGGGTATGATGAGCCGCCTCTTCCTCGTTCTCTGTCCGTAACTACCCTTTGGCCGCACCGCTCACCCCCTCATACCTCTCCAGCGCCTCCCGTGCCGCCCTCTGCTGGGCCTCCTTCTTGCTCCGCCCGACCCCCTCGCCGCACCGCTCCCCCTTGATCAGGACGTGGACCGTAAATCTTCGTTCATGGTCCGGTCCATACTCATCAACGACTCTGTATTCAGGCACTACCCTGAAGTGACCCTGTGTGTACTCCTGGAGGAGGGTCTTGTAGTCACGGCTCTCCGTCTCGACGGAGAGGCCGTTGAGCATCGTATCGAACCGCTCCGCGATAAAATCGAAGACCCTCCCGAAACCACCATCAAGATAGATGGCCGCGATGAGGGCCTCGAAGGTATCGGCGAGGAGGGACGACTTCTCCCTCCCTCCATCGAGAATCTCACCCTTCCCGAGGAGGAGGTAGTCACCAAGCCTCATCTCTCGTGCAAGGGAAGAGAGAGTCACCTCGCTCACGAGACGGGCCCTGAGTCTCGACAGATCCCCTTCATTCTTTTTGGGGAACCGCTCCATCATGATGTGGCTCACGACGGTGGAGAGGACGGCGTCTCCCAGGAACTCGAGCCTCTCGTTGCTCCTCAAGCCCTCCCCGCCCCGCTCATTGAGAAAGGAGG
>JBHHXU010000323.1:0-2341 GCA_046757185.1 Thermodesulfobacteriota bacterium | reverse complement strand
TATCTTACGCAAGCTGTGTGAATATAAAGGCGTGGCAGTGATCGAAGGAAGCGCCGGTTCCGACACATTCACATATGCCGGTGGTCATAACTTTTCACTTTTACCTCTTTACTTGAGTTCCCTACCTTGCCCTCTTCAACGCATTCTTGTTGAAGTCCCTGTCGGTGAGGCCGGTGTGGAAGCGGGAGTTCTTCCAGACGAGGCGGGTACTCTTGCCGGCCTGGTGGTTCACCATGTGGAGTTCGTCCGCGTGCCAGAACTTGTTAAGGTACTGTTGATACCCTGAGAAGGTGAGGGTCTTTAAGTGTGAGTTCTTCCGGTCGTAGTAGTCGATTTTGAGGGGACGGCACTCGGCCTTGTCTATCCAGGTCACCCGCCGCGAATAGCCGGAGTTCTTTTTGTCGACCGGGTACGACTCGACGACGAAGCACTCCTGCCCCTTATACACCTCATCACGGAGCCATTTGTAGGTGTACTTCTCAACCTCCTGGCTGGAAACGTCTTCGTAGGCGAACTCGCTCCCCATGAAGGAGCCCGACTTGTTGCGGGAGCTGATCCGCTTCACCCTCTTCAGGACCGGCAGGTAGAGCCACTGATCGTCATCGCTCGCCTTGTGGGAGAAGGGAAGGTGAGAAAGGCGGTCCCCTTTACATCCCGGGGGGTGTCGAAGATGGTGATAGTCTTGTCGCCGTCGCCGGCGACCTCCAGCGATTTCCCCCTCATGATTCTTTTGCTCTCATCACCGTGCCTGTTCTTCAGGATCATTGTCAGGTCCGACTGGGAGTCGCCCCACCCGTTGTCGCGCCTATCGGCCTCGATGGAGATGCGGCGCCCCTTCTCTTCAGGCGTCTCCCCGAGAACTATCGAGGGGGAGACGAGAAAAAAGATAGTCACTAGTGTAAGTATCTTTTTCATTTATTTTCCTCCTTCATCTTCATGAGCAGTGTTGGCAGGAACAAAAAGTCCACCAGAAGGGCAAAGACGATTGCTATCGCCGTCAGGAGACCCATGTCGGAGTTGAGGGCAAAGCCGGAATAGGTCAGGACGGAGAAGCCCGCCACAAGGATAATTGTAGTAACCCAGAGGGCCATCCCGACGGTGCAAAAGGAGTAACGGACCGATTCCTCTATGTTCATGCCGTGTTCACGGCGTGCTCTCAGGTATTTACTCAGGAAGTGGATCGTATCGTCGACGACGATGCCGAGGCTCATGGCGGTGACCACCGAGAGGGCAAGGCCAACGTACTTGAAGAGGAGACCCCAGAGGGCGAAGGCCATGAAGGCCGGTATGAAGTTCGGTATGAGGCTTATCATGCCTATCCTGAAGCTCTTCAGGGCAAAGATGAGGATGGCCGATATGAGGACGAGAGCCATGCCCGTTCCCACGAGCATGCTCCAAATATTCCGTTTGGCGATATGGGAGAACATGATTGTGGGGCTTGCGCCGTGGAACCGCATATGCTCCGGGGCGTTCTCCCTGAGCCACTGCTGGGCTCTCTCCTCAAGGGCGAGGATATCGCGGGTGGCCAGACTACCCAGTGTGACGCTGAAGCGGGTGGCCGATTTTTTTATATCGATCTGGTTGTTGAGGTCGAGCCCGTACGGGAGGGAGAGTTCGTAGAGGAGGAGGTACTGGGCCGAAAACTCTCTCGACTCCGGCAGCGTATAGCAGTCGTCCCGGTCGCCGTGCATGTTCCTGTTGAGGCGCTTCATCGTGTCGGTGATCGTGTTGACGTGGAGCACCCCCTCCTGCTTCCGGTACCAGACGGCGAACTCATCGACCTTCGCCAGGTACGCGGGATCGCTCACCATCCCCTCGCCCCCGGCACTTAGGGAGTAGTCTATGTTGTAGATGCCGGTGAGGTTGTCGGTGACGAAGTCGATGTCGGTGCGGAAGGTGTAGCGGGCGTCAAAATACTCGACGAACCGGTCGTCAAACTCTATCCTGCTCAGTCCCGCTATCATGAGGATGATAAAGAGGAGCATCCCCCGGAAGAGGGCTTTTCGCCGTCTTACAACGAAGTCGGCAAAGCGGTCCATTGCGTGCTTCCTGTCGTCGCGGTACGGCCTTACCCGTACCGGCAGGAGCGACATGAGGGCCGGGAGGAAGAGTATGGAGAATAAGAAGGCAAAGGTGACGCCGACGGCGACGATGTTCCCGAGGTCTCGGAAGGGGGGAGCGTCGCTGAAGTTCATGCTCAGGAACCCTATGGCGGTGGTAAGGCTGGTGAGAAATATGGGCTGGAGGTTGATGCGGAGCGACTCGACAATGGCCTCTCTCTTGCTTATCCCGTGGCGCATGTTGTAGAACATGGTGACGAGGAAGTGGATAGAGTCGGCGA
>JBHHXU010000322.1:0-2353 GCA_046757185.1 Thermodesulfobacteriota bacterium | reverse complement strand
TGTACCGTGCGGCGGTGTACTCCTCATCGGGGCACACCACGTCGAGGAGGTGGTGACATACCCTTCGACGCTCCTCCGCCGTCGGTTTTGCAGTCCCGATATCCATGAACCGGTAGACCTGCATGGAGTCGGCGCTGACGATCTCGCCATTGAACTCCTCCGCAAGGGCAAGGGCCAGTGACGACTTCCCCGAGGCCGTCGGCCCTGTAATAACAACAAGCTTAATCTCCCTCATCTCCCCCCCATCCGCCTATCTCCTCTTGAACATAATCTCAAGTTCACCCTTTGAGAAGGCCTTGACGGCCGGTCTTCCGTGGGGGCAGTGGGTGGAAAGGTCGGTTTCGGCAAGCTGAGTGAGGAGCGCCTTCGCCTCTTCCCGTGGAAGGTCGCGGGCGCCCCGTATGACGCCGTGGCAGGCAATCCTCTGAAGCACCTCCTCGATGCGCTCCTCTATACGTGAGCTGATCCCTATGGTAGCCATCTCCTCAACCAGGTCCTTAATCAGCGACCGGCATTTTCTCCCCGAGAGGATGAGGGGGATCGCCTTGACGATGAAGGTGGTCCCCCCGAACGGCTCGATTACGAAACCGAGCCTTGTCAGAAAGGGAAGGAGGTTGGCGAGGAACTCATACTCGATCGCCGACAACTCGATGATCTCGGGAACGAGGAGGAGCTGGGAACTGCTGCCGGCATTGGCGTAGTACTCACCCCGGAGCTTCTCAAAGAGGACCCTCTCGGCCGCCGCATGCTGATCGATGATATAGAACCCCTCCTCCCCTGTGCAGACGAGGTATTCACCCCAGAGCTGCCCCACCACCTCCATATCGAGGAAGTGGGGGTTCTTCGCGTTTCCCGACTGTGGCGTAAAAGGGAGCCGCCCCTCAGAGAGGTTCTCCCCCCCCTCTGCTCTTCCCCTCTCTGTTGCAGGGTAGCCGCTTCCCCCTCTGTATCCCGTATGCCCGCGGCCGTCACGCTGTTGCCGCACTCCATACCCCCCCGGCCCCTCCCTCACCTCGAGAGGCGCCATGCCCCTTGAAAGGGAACCGGCAAGGAGTGAGCCCTTGATCGCGTGACTCACCTGACGGTAAACCTCCACGGGGAGCCTGAACCGCACCTCGCTCTTGGCGGGGTGGACGTTGATATCGACATCGGAGGGGGAGACGGCGATGTAGAGGAGGACGACGGGGAACCGCCCCTCCATGAAGAGGTCTCGCACCCCCTCTATGACCGCCCTGTTAATCCCCTTGTCCCTCACCGGCCGCTGGTTGACGTAGACATAGAACCCCTTTGTGGTGGCAAGGGTCAGGTCGGGGGTCGAGAGAGCGCCTGATATCTCGATGCCGTCACCGCTGTGCTCGACGGGAATCAGCTCCATCTCCCCGTATCTGCTCAGGACATCCCTCACCCTCCCCTCCCTGTCGGCGGGGGGAGAATTCAAGACGAGATTTTTTCCGTTAAAGAGCTGCATCCCGATTGACGGGTAGGCGAGGGCGATCCTCTCAACGATATCCTTGATGTGGCCGAATTCGGTCATTGCGCTTCTCAGAAACTTCCGTCTCACCGGTGTATTGTAGAAGATGTCCCTTACCTCAACGGTCGTCCCGTCGGCACAACCGCACTCGGCGACCTCCTCGACCTTCGACCCCCGCACATTCACCACCATGCCGCTCACACTGCCCCTGACCTTTGTGAGGAGCCGTACGTCGGCAATCGATGCGATGCTCGGCAGCGCCTCGCCCCTGAAACCCATCGTCGCTATCGATGTGAGGTCCTCCTCAGATGTAATCTTGCTCGTTGCGTGCCTCTCGAAGGCGACCAGTGCGTCACCCCTCGTCATCCCCTCGCCGTCATCGACGACCTTGATGGAGCGCTTCCCCCCGTCCTGAATGGAGACGGCAACCCTCCCGGCGCCGGCATCGATGGCGTTCTCAACGAGCTCCTTTACCACCGATGAGGGCCTCTCCACCACCTCGCCCGCGGCAATCTTGCCGGCAAGCTCGGGCGGCATGACCCGTATCTTTCCCTCTGAGAGGTCCGTCATTTCCATGATACCCTTCTCAACTCCCCCCCTTCATCCACCCCTCCATGAGGGGGCACTCCTGGCAGCGGGGGTCCCTCGGCCTGCAGAGCTCCTTCCCCACCCTCACCAGGAGGGCATGGTACTCGTTGAAGATCGCCTCGTCGTGGGGAAGGTTGGTCATGAAGAGGCGCCGTATATCTTCATACCGTGCACCATCCGTTATCAGACGGTGACGGGAGAGGATCCTCCGTGTATAGGCGTCAACCACGAAGGTGGGGCGCCTTCCTGCATAGAGCAGGATTGAGTCGGCCGTCTCCTCCCCGATGCCGTAGA
>JBHHXU010000321.1:0-2370 GCA_046757185.1 Thermodesulfobacteriota bacterium | reverse complement strand
CCAAAAGCTTTTAACACCTCATCCTCCTTATAATCGTTGTTTAGTTTTTGTATCTTGTTTTAAATGCTTCTTATCCGATAGTAGCTAATGCCCTACGTCACTCGCTGCACTCTCCATGAGGCGCCTCGTCGTCCCCGGCCCTCGCCTCGTAGAATGATCTCCTGAATTCGCCGAACCGCTCCTCCTGTATGGCCGCCCTCATCCCCGCCATGAGCTCCATGTAGTAGTGGAGATTGTGAACGGTATTGAGCCGGGGAGCGAGCATCTCACCCGCCAGATGGAGATGTCTCAAGTATGCCCGCGAGTAGTGACGGCAGGTATAGCAGCCGCACCTCTCATCGATGGGGCCCCTGTCCCTCGCAAAGCGAGCGTTCTTTATAACCAATTTTCCACCGTTTGTAAAGAGGGTTCCGTTCCTTCCGTTACGGGTCGGTAAAACACAGTCGAAGAGGTCCACACCCTGCGCAACGGCCTCGACAAGGTCCTCCGGTGTTCCAACGCCCATGAGGTACCGAGGCCTGTCGGCGGGGAGGCTGCTGATTGCCGACTCCAACATCTCATACATGAGTTCCTTCCCCTCACCGACGCTTAAGCCGCCTATCGCATAGCCGTCAAAACCGATGGCGGTAATTGCCTCTGCGCTCTCCCTCCGAAGATCGCGGGACATCCCCCCCTGGACGATACCGAAGAGGGCAGCGCCTGAATTGCTCTTTTTATCCCTGCACCTCTTCGCCCACCGGTGGGTGAGCTCCATCGACTCCCTCGTGTAGTCGATGGTGGCCGGGTAGGGGGTACACTCATCGAGGCACATGATGATGTCGGCGCCAAGAGTCTCCTGTATCTCGATCGCCCTCTCCGGGGTGAGGAGGTGGCGTGAACCGTCCAGGTGTGACTGGAACGTGACCCCCTCTTCCCTTATCTCCCGCAGCGCACCGAGGCTGAAGAGCTGAAACCCCCCGCTGTCTGTCAGGATCGGCCCGTCCCATCCCATAAAGCCGTGAAGCCCCCCCAACTCCTCTATCACTTTATGGCCCGGCCTGAGATAGAGGTGATAGGTATTGCAGAGGATCATCTCCGCCCCGAGCTCCCTCACCTCTTCGGGGGTGAGCCCCTTAACAGTCCCCTGGGTTCCTACCGGCATGAAGAGTGGTGTGTTGACGGCGCCGTGAGAGGTCGTAAGTCTGCCGGCTCGAGCCCTACCACCCTCCTCACTCTTTTCAACCTTAAAAGAGAATGCCATTTTTGCCGTGCAATATCATAAGAGGAGCATTGCGTCGCCGTAGCTGTAGAATCGGTACTTCTCCCGCACCGCCTCTCTGTAGAGTCGCAGGGTCGTCTCCCTTCCGGCGAATGCGGCAACGAGCATGAGGAGGGTTGACCGGGGCAGGTGAAAGTTGGTGACGAGGCCATCAACGATCCGGAAGGTGTAGCCGGGGTAGATAAAGAGGTCGGTAAACCCTGAGAGGATGGGGTTGCCGAAACCGTCGCGCACCGCCGCCTCAACGGCCCTCGTCGCAGTGGATCCTACGGCGATGACCCTCCCGCCCCTCTTCTTTGCCCTCATGACGGCGGCGAAAGCAGTTTCGTCAATCTGATAGTACTCGGGAAGCATTGTGTGCTCTTCGACCAACTCGGTTCGCACCGGGAGAAAGGTTCCCGGACCGGTGTGGAGCGTGATAAAAAATGTCTCTACCCCCGTCTCCCCGAGACGATTGAGAATCTCATCGGTAAAGTGGAGCCCCGCTGTGGGCGCCGCAATCGCCCCCTCCTTCTTTGCAAAAACCGTCTGGTACCGCTCCCTGTCGCCTTCGGTGGATGGCCGCTTTATGTAAGGGGGGAGGGGCATCACCCCCACCTCGTTGATCAGTGTATCAACCCCTCTGTCGGCGGTGAGGTTGATCTCCCACCACCCGTTATCACCGTGCCTCACGACCTCCGCTGTGAGCCCCCTCTCGAAGCGGATAATTGTTCCCCCTCTCACCCCCCGGGACGGTTTGACCATGGCAGACCACTGCTGCCGCTCTTTACCGCCGCCAACCCTCCTGACAAGGAGTAGTTCCACCGCTCCCCCCGTCGCCTTTCTTCCGATGAGACGGGCGGGGATGACCTTCGTGTCGTTCAGGAGGAGGAGGTCGCCTTCCCTGAGATAGTCGGCAATGTGGTGGAATAGACGGTGCTCAATACTTCCTTTACGCCTGTGGCAGACCATCAGGCGGGAGCCGTCCCGCCTCTCCGAGGGGTAGGAAGCTATCAGCTCCTCGGGGAGAAGGTAGGAAAACTCATCAACCCTGCTTCCTCCCTCCGTGCCGTGCCCGACGGGGCCGGAGGGAGAAGCATTGTTCCCCCTCACCGGTATTTCCGCCGTCTCTT
>JBHHXU010000320.1:0-2374 GCA_046757185.1 Thermodesulfobacteriota bacterium | reverse complement strand
TTTATGCGAATTTTGAAGTTCATTGTCCTTATCTTGCTCGGGACCTTCGTTACAGGTCTCCTTGCAGGTGTGGGGGGGTACTACTACATCCAGAGGAACCTCCCCTCCCTCAACACCCTCCAGGAGTATAATCCGAACCTCATCACCAGGGTCTACTCGACGGACGGGCAGGTCATCGGTGAGTTCTTCATAGAGAGGAGGATCGTCGTCCCCCTCTCGAAGATGCCGTCCCACCTCGTCAAGGCCTTTATCGCCACCGAGGACGCACGCTTCTTCGACCATGAAGGGCTCGACTACAAGGGGATAATGCGTGCCCTTCACAAGAACCTCTCCGCGGGAAAGATCGTCCAGGGGGGGAGCACCATAACCCAGCAGCTGGTAAAGAGCTTTTTCCTGACCCCTGAACGGAGCATATCGAGGAAGATTAAGGAGGCAATCATCTCCTACAGGATTGAGAAGAACCTCAACAAGGAGGAGATCCTCTACCTCTACCTGAACCAGATATACCTCGGGAAGGGCGCCTACGGTGTTCAGGCGGCCGCTGAGATCTACTTCGGGAAGAACGTAGAGGAGCTGAACCTCGCCGAAGCGGCCCTCCTCGCCGGACTCCCGAAAGCGCCGAGCAGATACTCCCCCTACACCCATCCCGAGGCTGCCAGGAGGCGCCAGGAATATGTCCTGACAAGGATGCTGGAGGAGGGGTATGTATCGCGGGAGGATATGGAGGACGCCCTGAACTACTCCATGAGGCTCCGCCCCAAGTCGATAAGGAGCCTCTGGGTATCACCCTACTTTACCGAGCACATCAGGAAATACATTGCCGAAAAGTACGGCGAGGATCTCCTCTATCGCGGTGGGCTCCAGGTGCATACCACGCTCAACGTTGAGATGCAGAAGGCCGCAAATGAGGCAGTAGCTTATGGCCTGAAGATGCACGACAGAAGGAGGGGATTCAGGGGGCCGATCAGGACACTGGTGACGGAGGACGAGATAGATGCCTTTATCGAGGAGGGCGACCAGGAGCTTTCCAGGAGACCCATCGAGCTCAACAGGAGCTACAAGGCGCTGGTGACCTCTCTGAGCCCTCTCAAGCGGTACGTAACGGTCAAGATAGGAAGCAGGGAGGGAAGGATCTATTTCACCGACATGAACTGGGCGCGGCTCTACAACCCCACAAACGACCCCGACGGCGGAAGACAGATCAGGCTCAGTGAGATACTCCAGGAGGGGGATGTCGTTCTTGTCAAGGTCAAGCATCTTCCGAGGAAAGAGACAGACCCGGTGAGATTGACCCTTGAACAGGAGCCCCTTGCCCAGGCGGCACTCATAGCAATCGATCCCTCCACGGGGCATGTAAAGGCGATGGTCGGCGGCGCCGACTTTGCCAGGAGTGAGTTTAACAGGGCTATTCAGGCAAAACGGCAGGCCGGGAGCGCCTTTAAGCCCATCATCTATGCGGCGGCGCTCGACAACGGTTATACCCCCTCGACCATCGTGGTGGATTCACCGCTCGTCTTCGAAGAGGCCATCAGGGATGAGGTCGATTGGAAGCCGAGAAATTACGAGGGGAAGTTCTACGGTCCGACGACGATCCGGGACGCCCTCGCCCACTCCCGCAATGTTATCACCGTGAAGGTATTGAAGGATATCGGCGTCGATACGGCAGTCGGGTACGCAGAGAGGCTGGGTATCGAATCCCCCCTCAACAGGGATCTCTCCTTCGCACTCGGCTCCACCGCTGTTTCGCTCCTGGATCTGACCACCGCCTACGCCACCTTCGCCGCCCTCGGAATGAGACCGGCGCCGACCTTTATTCTCCGGATAACCGATAAGGATGGGAACGTGCTCGAAGAGCACCAACCGAGTTTTACGGAGTCTTTGAGCAGACAGACCTCCTATATCATAACGAACCTCCTTCAGGGGGTCGTTCAGAACGGCACCGGAAGGAGGGCAAAGGCGCTCAACAGACCCGTTGCGGGAAAGACCGGGACCACCAACAACCTGAACGATGCATGGTTTATCGGCTACACTCCCGACCTGGTTGCCGGAGCATGGATAGGATATGATGAAGAGAGGGCTCTCGGCAACCGTGAGACGGGCGCCCGTGCCGCCCTCCCCATCTGGCTCTCCTTCATGAAAAAGGTCACCGAAGGCACGCCTATAAGGAACTTCACCATCCCCGAGGGGATCGTCTTTGCAAAGATAGACGCGGAGACCGGCCTCCCCGCCGGGCCATCGACAAAGAAGGCTATCTTCGAGGCGTTCAAGGAGGGTACCGCGCCGACATCCGTCGCCGAAGAGGTGAGACCCACCCACACCGAGCGGTTCTTTGAAATGGATATTGAAGGGAGTGAGGAGCCGTAAGGAAGAGGCG
>JBHHXU010000319.1:0-2380 GCA_046757185.1 Thermodesulfobacteriota bacterium | reverse complement strand
CTATATTTCAATGAGTTAGAACTTTTTCTAAATTAACGTTTGGACGCTACTGATGCTTGATATTAATTTACAGATCCCTGATAGCATGCAGGATAATCAAAGCCTTATTAGAACAATTGCGATGCAGGAGGTAAGGGTCGATACCCAAACAGGAGTGAGACAATCTACGATTGGTGAACTGATAGTAGTCTGGTGGCAAGGTCACGGTCATGACACCGGAGGAATAGAGAAGGAGGACGCCAAGCGTCACCTGCGGAGGATAGGCATAAGGGTTGAGAAAGATACCGTATGGATAGCCAACAGATGTGAGCCATTGTCACAACTACTCAAAGATACGCCTTGGGCAAACGATTGGGCGAGACCGTTGAGGGAAATATACAAAGCAAAGCCGAGTGAGAAGACCATAAGGTTCAATCCGCGCATCGTGAGTAGGGCAACGGGGCTACCTATAGAGTTGTTTAGGGAGGGGTGATATGAAGCGCAGGAATTGTGGAAATGAAAAGAAGGGACATGGGGTCATGAAGAGACATATGGGAGCAGGTCATTAATCTTGCTATTTCGTAAGGTAAAAGGGGGAATAACTCTTGCGTCCTTTTTCACTTTGCGGTCTTTGCGGCTTTGCGTGAGACAGGTGTCCTCTGTAATGAATGCAATTTAATGGATTAATAAAGGGGGTATTTCCATGGGACTTTTGGTCAATGGTGAATGGAAGGATGAGTGGTACGATACGATGTCGACGGGAGGGCGTTTCGTCCGGAAGGAGAGCAGTTTTAGAAACAGGATCACCGCCGACGGTTCAACCCCTTTTAAGGCGGAACCGGGGCGGTATCACCTCTACGTCTCCCTCGCCTGTCCGTGGGCCCACCGAACGCTCATTTTTCGGAAGCTCAAGAGGCTTGAGGACGCCATATCGCTCTCCATAGTAGACCCCCTTATGGGGGAGCAGGGGTGGGCCTTCAGTGACGGGCCGGGGTGTGTCCCCGATTCGGTGAACGGCGCGGAGTATCTGCATCAAATCTATACCAAAGCGCAGCCTGACTATACGGGGCGTGTCACGGTTCCCGTCCTCTGGGATAAACAAACGGAAGCAATCGTGAGCAATGAGTCGTCGGAGATTATCAGGATGTTCAACTCGGAGTTCAACGCCTTCGGTGACGGGAGCGTGGACTTCTATCCTGAGGATTGCCGCAGAGAGATCAATGCCATCAACGACGTCGTTTATGAGAGGGTCAATAACGGCGTCTACCGGTGCGGCTTCGCGACGACACAGGAGGCGTACGAAGAGGCATGCACCTCCCTCTTCACCACCCTCGATATGCTCGATGAGATGCTGAGCAGCCAGCGCTACCTCGTGGGCTCACGGATCACCGAGGCCGACTGGCGGCTCTTTACCACTCTGGTGCGATTCGATACGGTCTATGTGGGGCACTTCAAGTGCAATCTCCGCAGGATTGTCGACTATCCCAACCTGTCGAACTATTTGAAGGAGCTCTATCAGGTTCCCGGCATTGCAGAGACGGTCAACTTTTCACACATCAAAAACCACTATTACCGGAGTCACACGACGATCAATCCGACCGGTATTGTTCCTATCGGCCCGGAGCTCGACCTTTCCGCGCCACATGACAGGCAAACCGTCACATAGTTGCACAGTAGAGACATTAACCGCATTTTACCACTTTGAGAAGATGACTTAATTGCAATTGTTTGTAGGCCCATCCTGCATGAGATTGTTTGTTTAATCACTTGCTTCCTTCTTGTAAAAAAGTAATAAATGATGTAGGTTACAATCGATAATTATTATCATCTTGGCAGTGAAAAAACACTGTTATTGGGCAATTTGATGGGAGGTTAAACTCATCAGTTTGAATTTAATCAGGTTAACAATGAAGAAAGAGTGGCTGCTGCTGATCAGTACGGTTGTCGTATCAATGTTGCTTGCTATAGGGCTGCTTCGTTTGTTTGCACCACAAATGTTCGGCATCCCGATTGATCTACAGATGGTTCAGGTAAGTAAAGAGGTGGTTCCCTTTTACGAAAACGTCTTTCGGAAGGAGGACTATCAGTCTAAGGAGTTTTTATTAAAGGACCCTTATGTAAATGTTCGGGCAAGGCCACTACATGATAGCCTTTTTAGAAATAAAGGGCCTCATGATATCTTGCGTTTTCGTAACAAGCATATTCCCAACGTCGCTGATATTGTCGTACTGGGTGACAGTCAATCGTACGGGGGCAATGCAAGATTGGAGGAAAACTGGCCCAGTTTATTGGTTCGGTATCTCAAGGACAAATCTCCTGTCCTCTACAACATGTCCACCAGTGGATGGGGGGCGGTACAGTATCTCGACATGTTTACAAAGGCGCTACTATTTCAGCCGCG
>JBHHXU010000318.1:0-2385 GCA_046757185.1 Thermodesulfobacteriota bacterium | reverse complement strand
ACTCCCGACCTGCTGATTACGAATCAGCTGCTCTACCACTGAGCTACGCCGGCAGTCAGGGACATCGTTAATACTCGATTACACTTGAACGCTCTCAGGCTAACGACAGATCAATGTAATGTAAGGAACCATGTTTGTCAAGGTCTTTCAATACGCGCAAGGGAACCTAACACATGACACAGGCAGTTGATTCATCGGCAGAAAATAAGCGAGTGCTCATCATCGATGACGATCTCGTCATAAAGAGCATGCTGGAAGATATCCTTCGAGATTACGGCTACTCCACCTCTCATGCAATCAACGGAAGGGACGGTTTAAGGCTCGTCGATGAAAACAGACCGGACACCATCCTCCTCGACATTGAGATGCCGGGGATGAGCGGGATCGATGTTTGCCAGACGATACGGAGGATGCCTCTTAAGAACCGTCCGTCGGTCATTATGGTTTCCAGTAACGGCGACACGGCCACCATCGTTGAGGCTTTCAGGAAGGGGGCCGATGATTTCATCATCAAGCCCTTCAATGACCTGGAGCTCATCGCCAGAATCCAGGCACAGTCGAGGATGCGGACCTTCTACCGCAGCCTGGAAGAGAAGAACCGGGAACTGGAGCTGATCCTCGACATCACCAATACCGTCTCTCAAACGCTCGATAGCGGCGAGATCCTCTACTCCCTTGTAAAGAAGACGGCGGAGTTCATAGGCGCCACTCGATGCTCCATCGTCCTCATCGGCAAGGATGACGAGGCCTATATCGTAGCCTCCCACGAGAGCCCCACCATCAGGAACCTCAAGATCGATCTCAAGAAGTATCCGGAACTAAAGAAGGCCCTGACTACAAGGGAGCCTCTGATAATCGGGGATATGGGGAGTGACCCGGTCCTTCAGGATGTCAAGGGTCTCATCAAGAACATCGCTCATGACAGCCTCCTCGTCGTTCCCATCATCTGGGAGGAGGAGATGTTGGGGACGTTGATACTCAGAACCCGCCGAACGAGCAAGAACTTTACCAGCGACGAGCAGAAGCTCTGCCAGATCATAGCAAATGCGGCCTATCACCCCCTTAAGAAGGCAAAGATAGTTGAAGACCTCAAGGCCGAAAAGGAACATCTAAAAAAACTTGCTATCACCGACCAGTTGACCGGCCTCTACAACCACGACTTCTTCTACAACAGGCTGAACGATGAGTTCAACAGGGCTGTACGGTACGAGGTGCCCCTCGCACTCATCATGATAGACCTTGATGATTTCAAGGTAATAAACGATACCCATGGTCACCGTGTCGGAGATAAGGTTTTAAAGGAGGTCTCGGAGCTACTCAAAAAGACGGTCAGGAAGACCGATATCGTTAGCCGCTACGGGGGTGAGGAGTTTTCCGTCATCCTTCCCCATACCACCATCCAGGGGGCGCAGGAAGAGGCGGAGAGGATACGGGAAATCATTTCGAGCCACTCCTATGCGGGCCTTATGGATACCGTCATCAGTATCAGCGCAGGGGTCGCTGCCTATCCAAACGAAACCATCCTCACCTCAGGAGACCTCGTCAACATCGCCGACAACGGCCTCTACGAGGCAAAAAGAAGCGGTAAGAACAGGGTGGTTGTCCAGACGAAGGAGAAGTAACTATTCGGCGCCCGTCACCTTAATCGCACAGAGACTGCCGCACATGGTACAGACATCGCTATCCTCGGGGGGGCTGCTCTCTCGAAGGGCCCTTGAACGTTCGGGGTCTATCGACAGCCTTATCTGCTCGTCCCAGTTCAGGGCCTTCCTCGCCCTGGACATCTCTCTATCCCGCTCAAAGGCGCCCTTTACCCCCTTCGCAATGTCCGCGGCGTGAGCCGCAATCCTTGATGCAATGACCCCCTCCCGCACATCATCAATCGTCGGCAGCCTCAAATGCTCCGACGGCGTCACGTAGCAGAGGAAATCGGCGCCTGCGGCCCCTGCTAGGGCTCCCCCGATTGCCGACGTTATATGATCGTACCCCGGCGCGATATCGGTAACGAGGGGCCCCAGGACGTAGAAAGGGGCGCCGTGGCAGAGCCGCTTCTGGAGGAGTATATTCGCCTCGATCTGGTTTATCGGAACGTGGCCCGGCCCCTCTATCATTACCTGTACCCCCTCCTCCAGCGCCCGCTGAGCCAGCTCACCGAGGGTGATAAGCTCCTCCACCTGCCCCCGGTCGGTAGCGTCTGAAAGGCAACCGGGCCTCAATCCGTCACCGAGGCTCAGTACCATGTCGTACCTCTTAGCTATCCCCAGGAGCCGATCATAATCCTCGAAGAGGGGGTTCTCTCTCCCATTGTACTCCATCCACTCCCCGATCAGGGCGCCCCCGCGGCTGACGACCCCCATGATGCGACCCTCTTTCCTGATCCGTTCC
>JBHHXU010000317.1:0-2394 GCA_046757185.1 Thermodesulfobacteriota bacterium | reverse complement strand
CTCAATATACTCCCCGTCCGGGACGGTTGCCGGGAGAGGGTATGCGTCAAGCTCTTTCGACTCGCCGCTCTTCAGTCGGCGCGCCTGAAGGGAGACCTCGCCGCCGTCGGGGGTAAACTTGACGGCGTTGGAGAGGAGGTTATAGACGACCTGCCTGATCCTCCGTCCGTCGGCGGTAATTTCCCCGATCCCCTCTTCGATTCCGGTGGTAAGGGAGATATGGTGTTTCAGCGCCATTTCCCTGACCATCCTGGCACTGCCTTCAAGGAGCTCCTTCACCCCACATTCGCTCATCTGAAGCTCCACCTTCTCTGACTCGATCTTGGAGAGGTCGAGAATGTCGTCTATCAGGGACAGGAGGTGTTGTGAGCTGTCGAGGATATCCGTTATGTACTCCCCCTGCTCTTCCGTGAGCCCTCCGGCGATCCCCTTTGACAGTATCTCGGAAAAACCGATTATCGAGTTGAGGGGGGTTCTCAGCTCGTGGGACATGTTGGCGAGGAAGGCCGACTTGGCGCGGTTGGCAGCCTGGGCCGCATCGCTGGCCAGAGAAAGCTCCTCCGTCCGCTCCGCCACCTTCTCCTCAAGCCCCTCTAACAGCCTGACGTTCTCAATGGCGATGGCCGCCTGGTTGGCGAAGCCCTGCACCATCCTGCCCCGCTCCACCGTAAAGAAGTCCGGTTCATTGCTGTAGAGGTTTACGACGCCGGTTGTCTTCTTTTCGGCGCAGATGAGGGGGACCGCCATGGAGGAGCGGAAACCGTACCTCACGGCCTTTTCACGCCACGGGCTGTAATGAGCATCACCCTCGATATCGTTCTGCACCTGGAACATGCCCGTCCTGATCGCCTTCCCGGAAGGCCCCCTCCCCTCAGGGGAGTCGTCCCATCGAACGGTTATCTCAGAGGCGTATGCTTCCGCAGGGCCGCATGTAGCAACCGGCTTTATAGCGCTGCTTCCCTCCTCTAACAGTCCGATCCATGCAAGACGGAGGTCGAAGACGGCCTGGGCGGCGCCGCATACGGTGCGGAGTATCTCATCCACACTCTTTGCGGAGATAAGAATCCGTGACGCATGGGTAAATGCCTGAAGCTCCTTCTGATTGCGAGACAGCATCTCCTCGGAACGCTTGCGCTCCATGAACGCCCCTACTGTCTGCCCGAAAAGTTGTATGATCTGTATATCCTTCTCAGAGAGGGAGCGGGGCGCCTCATACATGACATTAATAATCCCGACAACCCTTCCGGCGCCGTTAAAGATGGGACTGCCGACATACGACCGAACCGGATATTGCTGAAAAAATGGGTCGTTGGGATACTGCTCCCTGAGGTTCCCCTGATACCAGCAGATATCATGAGTCTCTTTCACCTTCTCGCACGGCGTTCCCGCAAGAGGGATATGCATCCCACCCACAAGTGTGCCGTGCTCCCACATGGAAATTATCTCCAGATCAGGGCCGGACAGGTGCTCAACGGTCGCAAAGGGCGCTTCAAAATAGTCCGCCATCGCCTTGACAACCTCGTTGCACAGTTCCCGTTCACCGACATTATATCGGGTGTGGAGAGCGTGGAGCGTCTTAAGAACATGCTCCTGCCGGACCGACTGCTCTTCTGTCTCTTTGCGCTCGGTGACGTCCTGGACGGTGCCGATAGAGCGGAGCGGTTTGCCTTCTTCGTCATACACGGTTTCACACCTTTCATGGACATACTTGATCGTTCCATCCTTCATCTTCAGGCGGTGGACGATGTTGTAGGGGGTTCTGTTTTTAACCGATTCCGTATAGGCACTGTTCACATACTCCCTGTCGTCGGGGTGGATGATATCAAGAAATGCCTCGTAAGAGGCGCCGAATTTCTTTGGATCCATCTCGAACAAGCGGTAGATCTCATCGGACCAGAGGAGCTCATCCTTCATCAGGTCGAGCTCCCAGTGACCGAGCCGGGCGATGCGCTGCGCCTCCTGATGCCTTGCCTGGCTCTTCCTGAGCGACTTCTCAACCTGCACGCGTCGTGCGATCTCACGCTGCAACACCTGGTTAGCGGCGTTCATTTCAGCGGTACACTCCTCTACCCTCCGTTCCAGCTCTCTATGAGATTCCCTGAGCCCGTCTTCCGCCAGTTCATGTGCCTTGATATAAGAAACCATAGGACGAAACAGCAAGAGGTAGAGCACGGGGAGGATAACAATCGTTAGGAGCAGCGCATCTGCAATCGCCTCATAAAGAATAAACTTATGTGACAGTAAAGGTAAAAAGCGCATTATCAGAGCTTCTACCACGAATATCGAGAGCACTGTTATGATGAGAGTGTAGGCGGGCTTGATGTCCTTCCTCTTCGGCTCTCTTTTCTCCTGTCGCATCATCTTATTAGGGACAGCGACCTTTTAGGTTGCTCC
>JBHHXU010000316.1:0-2401 GCA_046757185.1 Thermodesulfobacteriota bacterium | reverse complement strand
GATGCGGCAGGCGTCATAGAGGATATCGCTTCCAGGGGGAAGAGTATCATTGTTGCGGGGGGGAGCGGTCTCTATATCAGGGCGTTGACGAGGGGGCTCTTCGACGGACCTCCATCAGATAGCGTGCTGAGAGGCCGGCTCGAAGGGCTTGAGGAGCGGATGGGGAGGGGGTATCTCCACTCCCTCCTCGAGGAGGCCGACCCCGCCCTCGCCGAGAAAATACATCCCAACAACAGGGTGAGGATCATGAGGGCCCTTGAGGTCTGTTACCTCACCGAGCGGCCCATGTCCCGTCATCAGGCGATGCACGGTTTTAACGAGACCCCTTATCGGCTCCTGACGATCGGCCTTGCGAAGGAGCGCGACCGGCTCTACAGAGATATCGATGCACGGGTGGAGAGGATGATCGATGCAGGACTGGAGGACGAGGTGAGAGGGCTCCTCGATAGAGGGTACGGCCCCTCTCTGAAGCCTATGCAGGGGCTGGGGTATAAGGAGATGGTTGCCTTCCTTCAGGGGGAGTGTGCGAGAGATGAGGCGGTTGTGCAGATGAAGAAGAAGACCCGCAACTATGCGAAGAGGCAGTTGACATGGTTCCGGCGAGAGGAGGATATCGAATGGTTCCCCGGCGGGGAGAGAGACAGTATAAGACGAAAGGTGGGGGAGTTTCTGCAATGAGGAGGGGAGTCGTTATTCTTTCACTCGTCTTTATGCTCTTCTCCGGGAGCAGCGAGGTCAATGCACAGGCGGGGAGGGTGATCAGTGTTGGTGTCATAGGGGTGGCAACACTTTCGGAGAATGAGGCGGAGACGAAGAGCGACGCCCTGGAGGATGCCTTCAGGAAGGCGGTGGCGAAGGTGGTTGAGAGCCTCGTCTCCCGCGAGGTGCTGGAATCGGATGAGGGGTTTATCGAGTGGAAGATATACAGCAAGGCGGGGGAGTATATCGTAAACTACGCCATCACATCGGAGCCGAAAATCGCACAGTCCGCCATCGGCGAGCCCGTCTATACCCTTCCGATTGAGGCGAAGGTCGCCGTTGCCCCCCTGAAGGAGGAGCTCATCACGACGGGCGTCCTGAAGGAGAGCGGCAAGCTATACAAGGTGATTCTTACCATTCGGGATGTCTCAAGCTATAAAGACTTTAAGTCATTGAAGGCGAGGCTGGAGGGGATGGAGCTGGTGAAGGGCGCCTCTTATGTCTCATTTTATCGGAACCGCTTTGTCCTCCTCGCCGATGTAACGGGAAGCGCCGGTTTGCTGAGAGAGCGGCTTCTTGAAGAGTTTACCGGAGAGTATGAGGTCGGCATGGTCGGGGAGAATACGCTGCTGCTGAAAAAAATAAAGAGGAGTATGGAGGAGTGAAGAGAGAGATTGCCGTACTCTTCCTTCCCCTTCTGCTCCTGATGGTAGCGGGAGGGTGCAGCAATAAAGTAGACTACACCGTCGAGCCTCAATTTGAGCGAAGTGTCGTCGAGACCATCGCCGTCATGCCAGTCGGCGGCGACAGAGGGAGCGAGGAGGGGAGGCTTCTCTTCAGAGAGGTTGCAAACGAAACACTCGCCCGCTCGGGGTATGCCGTTCTCCCGGCGGAGGTGGTGGATAAACGGCTCTCGTCTCTAACGAAAGGGAGAGAGGGGGCGACCGACGGTGTAAGCCGAGAGGAGATGATAAAGGCCCTCGATGTCGATACGGTCC
Source organism: Thermodesulfobacteriota bacterium (assembly GCA_046757185.1). Lineage (GTDB taxonomy): Bacteria > Desulfobacterota > GWC2-55-46 > S146-70 > JAUXIU01 > JBHHTR01. The sequence continues at coordinate 704 of JBHHXU010000316.1, read as the reverse complement.
TCTTTATTACCATCACCAAGTGGGAGACCCCGCTCCTGCTTTACTATGCATCGATAAAGATAGAGGCGGAATTCGAGCTCTACAGCCGGCAGGGGGAAAAGATGTGGACGGCGGAGTACAGTTTGGGTGACTCGGACTTCAGTGCCGACAGCGACTATTTAAAGGTTGCGGTACACGGGGCGTATGAACTGATGGTGGTGAACCTCGTTGACCGTGTCCTTGCCACCCTGCCGCTTCGCCACCGTGCGAGCACGAAAGGCAAGGGGCATTTCGACTGGTTGCCGTAATGCGTCCTCTATTCATCGATATTCATTAAAGCCTGCCTCTTCTTAAAAATGCTTTCTCCATCCTGGATACGGATTTTCACGGATTGAAAAACCCGTAAAACCAAAGGCACAAAATTTTTTACCAGAGCATGAAGGTTAAGAAGGAGAAGCAAAGCGGTTCCCCCCCCTTTTTTTTCACATAGCCGGATATACTTGACTTTATCGGTCTCTTGAAGTAATTTACACAGGAATCCGTTACAAGAGAGAATGAGTCCCCACCATACGATACGTTTCCCGATGAGTGACAGGGGAGTGTCTGCTATCCAAACGTACTGATTATGCGGGGTACACCTACCGCCACACCGAACGACCATTCCTTCCGCCATTCCTTTACCCCGCATTTGCTCGAAAGCGGCTATAACATCAGAACGGTGCAGG
>JBHHXU010000315.1:0-2407 GCA_046757185.1 Thermodesulfobacteriota bacterium | reverse complement strand
TGGCAGTCTATAGGGAAGGGGCCGAGACGGCCCTCTTCTACCTTGCCCTCTTTTCGACCTCCGATGTAAGCCGGGGGGCCGTTATCGCCGGTTTCATTGCCGGTTCGTTCGTGCTGGTGATGATCTTTCTCCTCTTCAAATACGGCGAAATGAGGTTACCCATAGGCCCCTTCTTCGCGGTGACGTCAACCCTTCTCTACTACCTCGCTTTTGTCTTCTCCGGCAAGGGTGTCCACGCCCTTCAGGAGGCGGGATGGATATCCGAGACCCACTGGGATATTGTGCCGAAGGTCAAGTTTATCGGCCTCTATCCTACGGTTGAGACCATTGCCCTCCAGGTTGCATTGATCGGCGCCATGCTGATAGCCGTGGTTTACAGCCTCCTGATAAAGCCGTACAGGGAGAAGCTTGCCTTGGGGAGGGACATATCGCACATCGGGATCGATATCGACATGCTCCACGACCTCCTTGATGACGTTAATGGTCACACGACAGAGATTGCAAAATGGGCGCGGGACAGCAATGTCGAAGAGGTCCAGTCCCACATAAGGGAGCTCGACCGGAAGGTCCATGAGGTTATGGGGCACCTCGAGGCATTGAAGAGGGATACGGAAGACTCCTTTATAGAGACCGAGAAGGAGATCAGTCCACAGTAGCGAACTGCATCTTTTCCTGTACAGGTACTGTGGGTCCTTTGAAAGAGTATAGTTTTCCTCCGCCTCATGCAGAAGCCGGCGCTTATGAACAATATTATAAAAAACCGGCCGGCCTCGGCCTTACCACTGCATCAGGATCAATCCCTGGTTGACCATTTTACCATTCGTCTTGTAACAACAATGGCGTACTTTTCTTATGCGGCAAAGATCAATCTGTTAACACCGTAACATGCTTCGGTACGTGGTCATCAGACATCTACTCACCCAACGAGGCGGTTGCGAATAGCGTCCACTGTCAACAATTCCGCCCTTCTATCATCCTGTGTTCCCCCGCAACGGGGGGTAATGCTTGCCAATAGTCGCCAAATATTATATACTTATCATTAACATTAAGTCCTTTACAGTTCTATTCCTAGATCTACAGCTCGATAATTTAACCGGAGGAAGAGCATGCGGAACATCTTTAGGTGGTCGGTTCTTGTCCTTCTACTACTTAGCTCCTGTGCAGCCAAACCTCACACCGTCGCACTGCAGGATGCGTTAAAGGTAGGGGACTACGAGAATGCATATACGATTCTGGATAAGGTTTGTAACGAGAACCCGGAAGAGAGCGTCTGCGGCGAGATGGAGGAGGTCCGTAAACGCTACGGCGAGGTTATGATTTCCAGGCTTCAGGGCATACTCGATGCAGAGGCCCGACCGATACCTTTGGCCAGGCTTGCTGAGTTGAATAGAGAGGTTTCAGAAATAGGAGAGATGGGTCTTGACGAAGAGCTCACAACGGTCAGGGAGACATTAATCAGGGAAGAGGAGGATTCCAGGGCAAGCGCCCAGGAGTCCACGCGTGAGGCGGTTGCTCTGTTTGAGAAGGGTATGATGAGGGAGGCTTTTGACAGGTATAAAACCGCATTAACCCTCGACGGCGGTATACAAAAGGACTTTGATACATTCAAAAAAATGACCCTCACCGAGCTTAACCGAAAAGGTGAAGAGGCTACGGAGAAAGATGACTGGAGGACAGCACACAAGGCGTATCAAGATGCGGCCTCTATAGACGTGGGGTACGATAACATTGAGAAGCGGGCCAAAGAGGCTGCGGAGAGGGACTCCCTCGACTTCTACCTCGCCGAATCCGACAGGGCCGAGAAGGAGGGCGACTATACAAGGGCGGTTAAACTTCAGAAGTTCGCCCTGAGCTACGGGGAGACGGATGAACTCAGGACCAGGTTCATTGAAAAGAGTATCAGGTGCACCAGCGAGCTCTTCAACACGGTCGCCAGGCAGGTAGACGGCGAGAAGCCTCTGTCGGCAGGGGTTACCTTCCTTGAAGCCATGGAGCTGCTTAGCGGGGTGCCCGAGGAGAGAAGGGTCGAGATTGTCATACCCGCTGACAGGGTCACGAGGCTCTTGGACGAGTTCTATGTCAAAGGCAGGAAGCTCAAGGAGGAGGGGCGGAGCGAACTCGCGTACCTCTACTTAAGGACTCTTAGAGGGATACAGCCCAACTACCCCGGCGTTGTTGAGGTTATGGAGGCCCTCGAGGGAGAGATCAAAAACCGGGCCATAAAGAGCCTTGCAGTCATACCGTTTAAAGGTCCGAGTTATTACGTGGACGCCGGGGCCGTACTGACCTCGAATATACTGAACTTCATGCACAGGGAACTCTCTAGGGACGTACGGATACTGGAAAGGGGTGCGATCGAGGACCTCCTACCGGAGTCCGTGGTCAAAACGCTCCAGAGTGGGGCTGA
>JBHHXU010000314.1:0-2410 GCA_046757185.1 Thermodesulfobacteriota bacterium | reverse complement strand
CAACAGGATGAGTCAGCCCGCCTGGAGGCTCTGCCCCTTCTGCGGAACCTCCCTGGAGAAGCAGTTGAAACACCATTTATCTTGACAATCAACGACAAATATCTTATGTATTCCCATTGATATTCGCCCGCCGTTGAGACGAAGGCGGTTATCGGCATAGTGTGGTCTACAAAAAATCTTAATACAGAGGAGGTAGGTTTATGAAACGGTTTATAGGCTTTGTTCTTATCATGATAGCGGCGGTCTGGTCTCTTTCGACTGTCCCCGCGGCTGCGGCGGATGCGCTCCTCTCCCTTCGGGGGGGGCAGGTTAAGCTGGGCGGCGAGTTGGAGCTCGAGTTCATCAGTTCCCAAAACAACGATGCATCGGGAGATAATCTGCATACCCGCTTTTCAATCGACAAGGTAGTGCTCTCACCCCAGGTGGCCTTTACAGACGCCATCACCTTCAAGGCGGATATAGAGTCAGAGCCCGATCATCCCATCAAGGTTGATGAGGCGTGGGTGGTCTTTAAGGAGCTTCCTCTCAATACCTTCATCAAGGTCGGCCTTGAGGACATCTTCATAAAGCCCCATCGGAAGACCGAGGACTACCCCATCAACGGATACGCCTTCTTCCAGGATGAGGACCTCGGCCTCCATCTGGGCGGGGAGATCAACATGTTCTACTGGCGTGCCTCCGTTACCAACGGGAGGCGCCTCGCTGACCGAAGAATCCAGGAGGACAATGTCTACCCCATCATCCATGATGATGATACCAATGTGGAAGGGAACAATAATAAGGAGATCGGACTTGGCGCGGGGGTGAAGTTCCACTTCAAGGAGGAGCACGAGATCGATGTCCTCCCCTTCATCTACGTCGGTGAACTGAGCGATGCCGATGTTGATCATCTTCAGGGGATATCCACCTACGGTACGTCAACGAATAATACAAAGAAGCGGTACGGCCTCAATGTTGAGTACATCCTCAGGGATTTAACCCTCTTTGCACAGTACATAAAGGCCACCGACGGCTCGATGGACAGGACAGGATGGTACATACAGCCCTCCTACAAGGTGAAATTCAGCGGACGGACAACCTTCACGGCCGTCGAGTTTCTCTTCCGTTACGATGACTATGATGTCGACCTGCCTGGTGATACCGCTGATTCGAGGACGTGGGATCGGGAAAAGATTGTCCTTGCCGCCATTACCGATGTGGCGAAGAATCTAAAGATAAAGACTGAATACTACATCAATAATGAGTCTGCACACGTTGGCAACAATGAACTCCTTGTCCAGCTTGAGGCGAAGTTCTAGGGTGGGGGGACTGTCCTCAGGATAATATGCGCAGGATAATTTGTCTGATAGGCGTCGCTATAATAGGCGCAGGATTTGCGGTGACCGCCACTGCCGGCGCCATGCTCAACGGGGCGGGGGCAAGCTTTCCCTATCCGGTCTACTCCGCCTGGGCCTATACCTACCAGAAGGAGACGAAGGTAAGGGTCAACTACCAGTCCATCGGCTCCGGCGGGGGTGTCCGCCAGATAGTCAACAGGACGGTCGACTTCGGGGCAACCGATGACGCCCTGAAGCCCGACTTCGTCAAGGAGAAGAACCTCCTCCAGTGGCCCCAGGTCATCGGCGGGGAGGTGCTCGTCTTTAATGTCCCCGGCGTCAAGTCGGGGGAGATGGTCCTCGATTCAGCAACGGTCTGCAGGATATTCCTCGGCAAGATAACGAGGTGGAACGACCCTTCGATAGCGGCCCTTAACGGTTCCCTCACCCTCCCCGATAAGAAGATAACCGTCGTCCACCGGTCGGACGGTTCGGGGACGACGGCGGTCTTTACCCACTATCTCGACGGGGAGTGTCCGGCATGGCACGATAAGGTGGGGTACGGCAAGTCGGTTAAGTGGCCTGCGGGGATCGGCGGCAAGGGGAATGAGGGGGTTGCCAACTACGTCAAGAGGGTCAGGAACTCTATCGGCTATGTTGAGTTTGCCTATGCGAAACAGAGCGGGCTGAGCCACACCCTCCTGAAGAACCGGTCGGGGGAGGTCGTGCGACCGACTCTGGATAGCTTTGCTGCGGCGGCCGCCTCCGGCAATTATGACTCCGAAAAGCACTTCTACACCTGGGTCACTAACGCGAAGGGGAAGAATGCGTGGCCCATCGTTGCGGCGACCAACATCATCGTGGCCCGTGACAGGGTCGAAGAGAACAGGCGTGTTGTCAAGTTCTTCGACTGGACCTTTTCCGCTAAGGCCGACGAAGTGGCACGGGGCCTCGTTTACGCGCCCCTCCCTGAGAGCCTGAAGGAGAAGGTTCGGGGGTACTGGAGGAAGCACGGTCTCTACTGACGGCGGGGACTGTCCCAGATTTACGGACTGAGCAGAGCGAAGTCGTAGAATCGGGACTGTCCCTGGCAA
>JBHHXU010000313.1:0-2415 GCA_046757185.1 Thermodesulfobacteriota bacterium | reverse complement strand
AATAACCTCAAGGGGCATCCACATGCTCCCATAGCCGTCTTACCACATCGAGGGGCCTTATGATACCGAGGAGCACGTCCCTGTCATCTACAACCGCAACGTTTGCAATCCCCTTATTGCGGTTCAGGAGAATATTCGTAACCTCAGCCGTTGACGTCTCCGGCCCTACCTTGATCACATCCCTCTCCATGGCCTCCCCTACATCTCTGGAGGATAAACCCCGGAAATTCTCGAAAAACCTTCTGGCAGGAGATGGAAGCTCCGAGCCCTTTGAGGAGTTCTCCCCCGATTTCTCCATTACAGTTTTGTGGAGTATCACGTCAGGGGTTAGCATCCCGACGACCCTCCCCTCATCATCCACAACGGCTACCTCGTGTGCCTTCGTCTCATCCATGAGCTTCAACGCCTTCTCCAGCGTATCACCGCTCCGCACCGTGACCATATCGGTAAACATGATATGTGCCGCTATCATAAAAAGTTCCCCACGGTATGGTTAATGTACTGCTCGAAAATGAGAGGAGTTCTACAGGAAACTCACACACAAAATCAGAAAAAGAAGAGTATGCCGAGATAGATGAGGACAAAGATTGCCGCGAAGCCTATCGGCAACGACCCGGAACGGGCGCCCTGATAGAGTTTCTCCCTTCTCTCCCTGTCGCCATACCCCGCAAGGAACCAGTAGGGGGTGACAACCAGACGCATAAGCCATACGGGTCCGTCTCTTGTAAAGCGGGTGATAGTACCGACGATATCCTCCACGAAGAGCCTGTGGAACGCGTGGTTTATGCCGTTCATCACATTATCGACGAGGGTATAGAAGAGGCGGCCCCCTTTCCGGTAGAACCAGTCGGCATCGATGTTGACCGCGCGGACCTCCGCAGGGTAGATGCCCGCAAGGAGGAGGAGGGTGAAGGCCAGCGCCGAAAAGAAGAGGAGCTGGGTCTGGGCCATTATATGGGAGAGGGTGTACGGCTCGTAGGCTGTCGGATAGGGGAGGATGCTGTAGAGCGGCTTAGGATAGGCGCCTATAAAGATGCAGAGGAAGGCCGCTATACCCATGGCGACCAGCATATTCCTCGGGGCCTCCTCGACCCGGTGGCCAGCGTCGTGACCGAAGAAGGCGAAGAAGGGGATCTTTATCCCGGCATGGTGGAAAACACCGGCTGAAGCAAAGAGGAGTACAAGCCATACGATCGTCATGTGACCGTGGGCCGCAGCCTCCATGACCATGGACTTGCTCACGAAGCCGCTGAAGAGGGGGAAGGCGGAGATCGACGCCGCCCCGACAATACAGAAGATCGTCGTCAAAGGCATCGATTTATACAGACCACCAAGATCGGTGGCATTGATCTTACCTGTCCGGTGCATGACCGCCCCCATGGACATGAAGAGGAGTCCCTTGAAGAGGATATCGTTGAAGGCGTGGGCCGTTGCCCCGTTTATAGACATCTCCGTTCCGATACCGATGCCGACCACCATGAAGCCCACCTGGTTGATGAGACTGTAGGCGAGGACCCTCCGCAGGTCATTCTCAATAACCGCATAGAAGATGGGGAAGGCCGCCATGACCGTCCCGATCCAGATGAGGCTCTCCGTCCCGGGGTAAGCCCGCGCCAGGGCGTAGACTGCGGTCTTCGTCGTGAAGGCGCTCAGGAATATGGTCCCCCCTATAGTCGCCTCCGGGTAGGCGTCGGTAAGCCACGTGTGGAGGAGTGGCCAGGCGCAGTTGATGCCTATGCCGAAGAATATGAGGTAGGTCGATAGACCATCGAGGCCGATGTAGCCGAACTCCAGAGAGCCCTGTTCCTGGATGTAGAGGACGATCCCCGCCAGGAGGAGGAGCCCCCCGACAACGTGGACAAGGAGATAGCGGAACCCTGAAGACATGGAGACCGTCGTCCCCCGCGCCCAGATGAGCATGACGGAGCCGACGGTGAGCATCTCCCAGAAGACGAAGAAGGAGAAGAGGTCCCCGGCGAATATCGCCCCCAGCGCGCTCCCGGCATAGACAAATCCGGCGACATACTCGACATCCCGCTTAACGTGGAGGATGTAGATAACGGTGATGAAGGAGATGATGTGGAAGATATAGCCGAAGAGGAGCGAGAGGCCGTCAAGCCGTCCCAGGACCACCTCAAAGTCGAGAAAGTGGACGACCCAGTGTGTCCCCGCCGGGGTGGAGATGAGGTTGATGAAACCGAGAACGGGCAGCAGGAGCATGTAGGCCGATTTCACCCGCCCCTTCAGGAGTGGTATGAGGAGTGCCCCGATGATGAATACTGCTGCTGGCGGGACGGTATTAGTCATAGTAATCCTCCTTCCGTTTCACCAGAGGACGAAGCACGTACTTTGCTATCAAAACGAGGAGGACACAGGCGACAAAGCCGAAGATGGCGTAAAACTCCGGCCACTCCT
>JBHHXU010000312.1:0-2418 GCA_046757185.1 Thermodesulfobacteriota bacterium | reverse complement strand
AAAGGTGTCCACTTTTAATCTTTAAAGTGTTCACTTTTAAATTTTAGCTAACAGAGAAAAGTAGTTCGGTCGGTACTTTTCAGCGCGTTGTTTTGAGTCAACGGAGCAGATGAGCGCTGTTTGTGAGTTGAGAGCTTTTACTGAGGTGTCGTGCCGAGAGTTTATTATAAAGGATATAGTATCCTGAGCGCAAGGTCGTAAAGCGCACCACTGCTCATTCATTATATACGCGGGAAGGAGCAGGGGGAGTGCCTGTCCAGAGGAGGATGCCTCTAAACTCATCTATCATCCTGCTTTATATGGATAAATGCACATGCAGAACATCCCGGATCAACGGGGGGCAAAAGATGAGTGACAAGACCTATCGAACGAGCATGGGTTTGGCGACCTCGCCGGCCTTCTGCTCGCTATAGAGGAGTTCCACCAGCTTCAGGGCGAACTCGATGGCCGTTCCCGGCCCGCGGCTGGTGATACAGTTCCCGTCCACTACCACCCGCGACTCGACGGCGTCCCTGTTTTTGAGCCTGTCGACAAAGCCGGGATGGGTGGTGGCGCGGCACTGCTCAAGGAGGTTGTGGTGCTGGAAGACCACTGCCGGTGAGGCGCAGATGGCTCCATAGAGTTTCCCCTCCCCCTTCTGGCGTTTCAACATCGCCACCAGTTCCTCTGAATCACGGAGATGCTCCGCCCCCGGCATCCCCCCCGGCAGGGCGATCAGGTCGTAGGTGGTGTCCGTGCAGTCGGCAAGGAGTGTATCCGCCACAAGCCTCACGCCGCGGGATGCCGTGATCTCACGGCCGTCCACCGAGGCGACCGTCACCTCCGCGCCCGCCCGCCTCAGGACATCGATGATGGAGACCGCCTCTATCTCTTCGCACCCGTTCGCGACGGGCACCAGTACTTTTTTTAACATGGGGAACTCCTTTCGGGAGGGGGCTTATACCTTGAAGGCCTTCAGCCACTCCTCCTCCTTGAAGCCGACGAGGCCGAATGTGCCGGTCAGGATGAAGGGGCGTTTTACCAGTTTCCCGTCCGCGGCCAGGAGGTCGATCGCCTCCGCCGCCGTTATCGTCCTGATCCTGCTGCTCATCCCCAGCTCACGGTAGGCCCCGCCGGAGGTGTTGAACAGACGGCGGATGTCGCCATCGTAAAATCTGAGCATCCTCTTCAGCTCCCCCTTTGTCGGCGCCTTCTCGACGATGGGGACCTTCTCATACGGGATATTGTGGCTGTCAAGGAACTTGAGCCCCTTCCGACAGGTACCGCACTTGCTGTACTCATAGACCTTCAGCCTGCTCATTATAACGCCTCCCCGGAATGAAGTCAGTCAACCGTAAATAGATCCTATTGTGTTTAACACTATCATAGTGCAGGGGTGATCTCAAAATCAACAGCAAAAGAAGGATTGGAAAATCATAGACTACTGTGGTACTTTTGGGAAAACTGTAGCCACTAAGCATAGGAGGTAACCATGAAAATCAAGTTCCCCACAAGAGTCCTGCTGGCACTGCTCGCTGCACTTCTGCTCCCCACACTCGCTCATGCCCATACCGGTGCGGGCCACGGTACCGGCTTACTACACGGAATCGGACATCCCCTCGGCGGGTTGGACCATATCCTGGCCATGGCGGCGGTGGGTATCTGGGCGGCACAGACCTCAGACAGGGCGGTGTGGGCGGTTCCCACAACCTTTGTCACTGTAATGGCGGTCGGCGGCGCCATGGGTCTCGCCGGAACGGCCATCCCCTTTGTTGAGCACGGCATTGTCATGTCCGTGCTGATACTCGGTGTTCTCATCATGGCGGCAGTCCGCCTGCCTCTGGCCGCGAGCGCCGCGGTTATAGCCCTCTTCGCGCTGTTTCACGGACATGCTCACGGGGCGGAGACGCCTGCCGCATTGTCAGGGGTTTCATACGGTATCGGTTTCATCCTGACTACAACCGTACTGCACGTATCGGGAATCTTTTTCGGCCTCTCCCTTCAAAAGTCAGCCCGGTTGCAGACAGTCCAGTATGCCGGAGCGGCAATCGCTGCAGGAGGGGTCTTTCTGCTGATCTAGTTTTCTATAGAAAGAGATACTTGTGGTTGCTACTTCATTCAGATGGTATAAACGTTATCGCCGGACACTTCGCGCTGATAAAAACGTCCCATATCTGAGAAAATAGGTAGAGATATTTTTCTATTAATAGTTTACAATCATCCCATGCCATTAAAACATATATGGGAGGAATGATGGAACAAATAACAACAAATATTGAGAATGGAGACTGCTTGGAGGTACTTAAACAGTATCCCGATAATTTCTTTAATCTAATTGTCACATCTCCTCCTTATTCAGATAGCAGAAGCAAAACATACGGTGGAATAAAAGCAAATGAATATGTTAAGTGGTTTTTGCCACGGGCAAAAGAATTCCTT
>JBHHXU010000311.1:0-2428 GCA_046757185.1 Thermodesulfobacteriota bacterium | reverse complement strand
GAAGCAGCTGGCGCTCCTCGAGGAGAAGGGGATCGACCTCATCGTCCTTGCCCGTTACATGCAGGTACTGACCGGCAGGTTTGTCTCCCACTACCCGAACCGGATCATCAATATCCACCACGCCTTCCTTCCCGCTTTCCCCGGCGCCCGACCGTAGCATTCGGCGTACGAGCGCGGGGTGAAGATCAGCGGCGCCACGAGCCACTACGTGACGGCCGAGCTCGACGGGGGCCCCTTTATCGAGCAGGACGTCGCACGGGTGAGCCACAACGACGCGGTAGAGGACCTGATAAGAAAGGGGAGGGATCTGGAGAAGGTGGTCCTCTCACGGGCCGTCTGGTATCACCTCCAGCGGAAGATCCACGTCTGCGGCAACCGTACCGTCATCTTTGGGTGAAAAGGGTTTCTCATTGAGGAGAGAAGATGGCCGTCAGCAGTGAATATATAGAGTATATCCTGGACCAGCTCGCCTCTGCCGGCCCGGTGACCGCCAGGAGGATGTTCGGCGGGGCGGGGCTTTTCCATGAAGGCCTCTTCTTCGCCCTCATTAGCGACGATACGCTCTACTTCAAGGTGGATGACTCGAACAGACCCGACTTCGAGACGGCGGGGATGGGTCCCTTCAGACCGTTCGGGGAGAAGTCGTACGCCATGAGCTACTACGAGGTTCCCATAGAGGTGGTGGAGGAGGGTGATACTCTCACGGTGTGGGCGGAAAAGGCGCTCGATGTGGCGCGGCGTGCGTCTACCGGAAGCAGGAAGAAGCGTGTGAAACGGAAAGGGTGACACGGTTTAATCCAAATTATCGATAAGCAGCCACAGAAATTGTATTTTAAGGACACGGATGAACACGGATTAGCAGGATGTAAAGAAAATCTGTGTGTATCAGTGAAAATCCGTGTTCTAAATAATTCAGAAAGTGCTCTTCTCATATCAATAGATTTCTCTGCCTGCCTGTGCGTGATTGCACGCAGACAGGTGTCCTCTGTGGTTACTGTATTTTAGGGTTTAACAAAGGGACAGAACGTAATCCAAACTATTATAATGGAGGTCAACGATGGCTATACTGATGGAGGTTATTGAGTGGACCAACCCCTCCCCGGACGACATGATCCACCGCTTCCCCGAAGAGGGGTCGGCGGATATCAAGCTCGGGGCCCAGCTTATCGTCAGGGAGACACAGTCGGCGGTCTTCTACCGCGACGGGAAGGCGTGTGACTCCTTCGGCCCCGGACGTTACACCCTCACGACATTCAATATCCCCATCATCACCAAACTCTTCTCCGCCCCGTGGGGGTTTGAGAACATCTTTCAGGCTGAGGTCTACTATATAAACCACAAGGTCTTCACCAACCTGAAGTGGGGGACACGGGAGCCCGTTGCCTTCAAGGACAGCGAGCTTGGTCTCGTCCGTCTGAGGGGATTCGGGGTCTACAGCTGCACGATTACCAACCCCCTCCTCTTCATCAATCAGCTGGTGGGGAGGGAGGCGAACTACACCACCGACCGGGTGGAGGATTACCTGCGGAGCATCATCGTCTGCCGGATGAACGACCTCTTCGGAGAGAGGCTGGACACCATACTGAACCTTCCGAAACAGTACGAGGAGCTCGCGGCGGAACTGAAGAAGAGGCTTGAAGACGAGTTCGGCAGATACGGCATAACCCTCCTCGACTTTTATATACGCTCCATCACCCCCCCTGAGGAGGTCCAGAAGATGATCGACGAGAAGAGCGGGATGGGGGCGGTGAAGGATCTCGATCAGTTCCTGAAATTCAAGCTGGCGAAGGCGATGGACGCGCCGGGGAGCGCCGGGAGCAGCGGCGCCGGGATGGGGGTGGGGATGGGGGTCGGGATGATGATGCCGGGGTATATGGGCAAGGCCTTTGCGGCCGGTCAGAAGGACCTCGATACTACATCGGTCCCGACCGTACAGTGCCCGGAGTGTCTCTCTCATACACCGGAGAACAGCCTCTTCTGCTACAAGTGCGGTCACCAGATGGAGGCGATGAATATCTGCCCCAACTGTTCGAAGGTGATTACCGTCCACGCGAACTTCTGTATGAAGTGCGGCTTTAATCTGAAGTCAAAGCCGGAGTGCGGCAAGTGCCATAAGACAATACCTCCGGGGACCCGCTTCTGTCCCCACTGTGGCGAGGGGGTCGGGTAAGAGTGAGGGAGCGAAGCCCCGCGATAAGAGGGTTTTGCACGATAGTCGCCATCTGTTATTCTCCCGAACGACGAGCCTCTCTATAGAATCGATGGAAACCCCACTCTTCGTTTCAGTACGGTGCTCTGAGTGCGGCGGTTCGGTCCGTCACCTCGAGGGGGCCTATACCTTTGCGTGCCCCTTCTGCACCTCCGTCCTCAGGTGTGAGACGGAGGGGGTGACCCTGAAGTACATCATCCCCTCCCGGTTGGGTCGAAA
>JBHHXU010000310.1:0-2432 GCA_046757185.1 Thermodesulfobacteriota bacterium | reverse complement strand
CTGCCTCCGCCATCTCACGCGTTGCCTCGACGTTCGGGCCGACGAGCATGCCGTCTCTTGATATGTCGGTGTAGATGATACAAGCCACCCCCACCCCTTCAAGACGCCGCGCCATATCTATCGCCCTCTCGTTGGTTATCTCAATCCACCCCTTTATGGCGACCTGTCCGTCACGGGCGTCGATCCCCACCGCTATCCTCCCCGGGAACTCTCCGCAGAGCTGCTCCAGGAGACCGGGATCGGCGTAGGCCGCCGTTCCGATGATAACCCTCCTGACACGGGGCTCTTTGAGATAGGTGGAGACGGCCCCTCTCTCCCTGATTCCTCCTCCGATCTGGACCTCAACGGTTATGGCATCGATTATTCCCCTGATAGTCTCACGGTTCTTTGTGAGCCCCTCCACCGCGCCGTCGAGGTCAACAAGGTGTATCAATCGGGCCCCCTCCCTCTCCCACCGGAGGGCGACCTCAACAGGGTCGTCGGAATAGACGGTTTCGTCGTCCATCCTCCCCTGTTTCAGGCGGACACACCGCCCGTCCTTTATGTCTATCGCGGGAATAACCAGCATAGCCTCTATCCTTTCTACCGAAAGTTTCCGAAGTTTCTGAGGAGCCTGAGGCCGACGGTCTGGCTCTTTTCGGGGTGGAACTGGCAGGCGAAGATGTTCTCCCTCCAGATGCTGCTGGTGAACTCGATGCCGTAATCGGTTGCCGTGGCCACCACCCCCTCATCTTCGGGCGCCACATAGTAGGAGTGGACGAAGTAGAGGAAGGAGCCGTCCTCAATACCGTCAAGGATAGGCGGTCTCCTCTTTATATGAATATCGTTCCACCCCATGTGGGGGATCTTGATCTCCGGGTTCTCTTCCCTGAGTTCCCGTGGGAACCGTACGACCCTCCCCTTGATGATGTCGAGGCCCTTGGAGCTTCCGAACTCATCGCTCTCTGTGAAGAGGAGTTGGAGTCCGAGGCAGATACCGAGGAATGGCTTCCCCGACTCTATCGCCTTGAGAAGGGGCTCAATGAGGTTGTATCTGTTGAGGTTCTCCATGCACTCTCTGAAGGAGCCCACACCGGGGAGGACGACGTGGCTTGCATCCCCTATTTCTCCCGGCTCTCGCGTTACGGCGGCATCGTGACCGACCCGCTCAAACCCCTTCTGGACACTCCGGAGGTTGCCCATGTCGTAATCGATAATGGCAATCACAGTTACAGTCTTCCCTTTGTCGATATGACCCCCCTGATCCTGGGGTTGATCCGCACCGCATCGCTCAGGGCGCGGCCGAGGGCCTTGAAGATTGCCTCGATGATGTGATGGATATTCCTCCCGTAGGAGAGGTTGACGTGGAGATTACACCCGCTACGTGTACTGAATGCCTGGAGAAAGTCCTCTACGAGGTCCTGATCGAAGTTCTTTATCCTCGCCCTCTTCGGGAATGCGACGTTGTAGACGAGGTAGGGCCTGTCGCTCATGTCGATGGTCACTGACGCGAGGGTTTCATCCATGGGGACACTCGTCGTGCCGTACCGCCATATCCCCCTCTTCGTGCCGAGGGCCTTCTTAACGGCATCGCCGAGGCATATCCCCACATCCTCCACCGTGTGGTGGTCGTCGATCTCTGTATCCCCATTGGCCTTCACCCTGAGGTCGAAGAGACCGTGCTTCGCGAAGAGCGAGAGCATGTGGTCGAGAAAGGGGATAGAGGTGGAGATGTTCTGCTTTCCCTCCCCGTCGAGGTTCAGCTCAACAACGATATCGGTCTCACTCGTCTTCCTTGCCACCTTTGCCTTGCGGGCCATTTCTCCTCCCCCTCTTCCTCATTATGACGGTTGACGTTTATTATGTTTAAAGGCTTAATTCAACGGCGTAAAATAGCATGGAGAAAAGCATTAATAAAATAATGTGCTTGATATCCGTGCCCCTTCTGCAAAAAAAACCGCTGTTTTGCGGTTGCTGAAACGACTGAGTTAAGCGGTGGCGTAACGTCATCCACTTGAACGAACTCCGCGTAACAGTGTTTTATTCTACAGAAGTGGTCTTTGTGGTTCAAGGATAATATTAAGGAAATATTTATCAACGTGCTTTAGTGAAAAAATCCTGAGGTAATCGGTTCTAAAGATCAATATAAAATTAGTCCTGTAGGGACAAAGCCATACTATTCTTCTCAAGCTGAAATAATCGGTTTATATGAACAGTATTTTAAAAGAGCTGAAACACAACTGATATCATTTGAAGCCCCACCTGGAGTGTCTCATATTTATACTCATTTCTTTTTGAAAAACTATTGTAGTAACTAAGGGGGTAACAAACACTTCCCCTATTGTCATGCAGAGGGAGCGAACAAGTGTGCAGCTTAAAGCAAAAAGCCTATATTTCAACTGAATCCATACCTCTTCTTGTTGCTGTAAAAATCGTTTGACAGTGGTTGGTTG
>JBHHXU010000309.1:0-2439 GCA_046757185.1 Thermodesulfobacteriota bacterium | reverse complement strand
AGAGCTGGGGAAGTCCCACAAGCCTCGTTTTCCTCAGAAATTCTCCGACTCTTGTACTCCTTATGTCTCCACCAGCGACCGCAGTTGGACCCTTTTGAGAAGGATTGTCAACCGTTGTCCTGAACGTGTAGAGGGTAAAGGGGAGAAACCCCCTCCCGATCCGCTTCTGCCCGAAGAACACCGGCCCCCTGCTTTCCATCTTTATAAGTACGGCAACGATGAGGAAGAGGGGAGACAGGAGCAGCAGGGCAACCGCTGACGACACTATGTCAAAGAGACGCTTCATGATTATCTTCTATCCCTCCGACCGTTTCTCACACACGAGCAATGCTTCTCTCCAGGCACCCCTCGACATACCTCTTTATCCTTTCCAGCATCTCCTCCGTGTTCGCCTCAAACCTCGCAACAAGCACCGGTTGTGTATTGCTGGCACGGACGAGGGCTCATCCGTCTTTAAAAACAATTCTCAACCCGTCTATCGTGACGATATCTGTAATCGGCAGTTCATTTTCTCTCTCTGCCAGTACACTTGAGAGTCGTTCGATGATGATAAACTTCTCCTCATCGCCACAGTCGATACGTATCTCAGGTGTTGAAAAGGTCTTGGTATGCCGGCAAGCAGCGCCGAAAGGCTTTTCTCATGGCCATTTAACTTTGCATGTGACACTATCTCAAGGAGACGACAGGTGGCGTAGAGTGTATCGTCGTACCCGAAGTACCTATCGGCAAAGAAGATATGTCCGCTCATTTTACCCACAAGGAGAGTCCCTATCTCCTTCATCTTTGACTTGATGAGTGAATGACCCGTCTTCCACATGACGGCCCTCCCGCCGAGCCGCTCTATCTCATCAAACATCACCTGTGAGCACTTTACCTCCCCAACAAATGTTGCCCCTTCCCCTCTCTGGCGCAGTATATCACCGGTAAAGATAATCATCAACTGGTCCCCCCGTATGATACTTCCCCTTTTTCCACCACCCCTATCCTGTCGGCATCGCCGTCATAGGCGATACCGAGGTCAGCTCCCTCTCTCAAAACGGTTGTAATGCGATCGTGTAGATTCTCTTCAACCGTCGGGTCAGAGTGGTGATGGGGGAAGGTGCCGTCAGGAGCCGTATATAGTTTGACAACCTTATAACCAAGTTTTTTTAAGAGGGTTGGCATTACAAGACCGGCAGTGCCGTTCCCACTGTCGATCACCACTTTAACAGGGACCGCACCCTTCCCCTCTAAGGTCAGCGCTGAAAACTGCTCCACCAGATGGTGAATATAGGCGGGTATTATCTCACAGCTCTCCACCTGACCGTGTGCATCACGCTCTCCCGTTCCCTGCCCCTGCTCCTCGACTATCCTCCTGATCACCTGAATCTCATCTCCGTAAATCGTCTCCCTTCCAACACTCACTTTAAAGCCGTTATATTCGGGCGGGTTATGACTCCCCGTAATCATAATACCACCATAGAGGTTTAAGTGGTATGGTGAAAAGTAGTGCAGGAGGGGGTGGGGCAGTCGCCGAGATCGACGACATCAATACCGGAGGAGGCTATTCCCTTTATAAGAGCTTCTTTGAGTGGGAGCGAACTCAACCGAACATCACTTCCCATACTCACATTTAGTCCCTGACGAGAGGGCTTTTTCTGTGTAAGATAGTGGGCATACCCCCTCCCGATCCGCTTTGCCATATCAACAGTCAGCTCCTTACCAAATATCCCCCTTATATCATATTGACGGAATATTGTACCTTCCATAGAGGTCTTCGAAGGGCACGATGTCATCCTCTTTAACGCAGCTCCCATTCCGTATCTCAAGGATCTGTACCGGCTCTTGCCCAGGATTCTCTAGGCGGTGTTTTACCGACATGTGAGTATAGGCACTCTCGTTAACGGGGAGCTCAAACATCTCCCCACCTCGTGTGACCCTAGCGTTCCCTGAGACCACCACCCAATGTTCGCTCCTCCCGCAATGAAGTTAAAGACTCAATCTCCCCCCCGGCTTTATAAAAATACGCTTAATCTTATACCCTTCTCCTGCTTCGAGAACCGTGTACGAACCCCAAGGGCGCTCTACCGTTCTATGAACCAGCTGCTCCTCCCTTCCCCTCCTCTCCAATTCACCCACAACCCTCTTTACATCCTGACACCTCTCCTTCGGACAGATGAGGGTGGCATCCACCGTATCAACAACAACCATATCCCTCAAGCCGATAGTCGCAACAATCCTATTGGCAGCATAAATGATACAATCTCTGCTCCCAACATCGATGGTGTTACTGCTTTTACTTATGATATTATCACGCCTGTCCTTCTTGAGAAGATCATCCAGAGGTGACCAGTTCCCCACATCAGACCACTCGAAATCACCGGGCACCATCAACACCCGTTTGCTCCGCTCCATCACGCCGTAATCAATCGAGACGCTCTCAAATGAATCATAGACTTC
>JBHHXU010000308.1:0-2442 GCA_046757185.1 Thermodesulfobacteriota bacterium | reverse complement strand
GGCAATCTTGGCCATGAACCCTCAAAGGGGTGATGTTTACAACAACCTTGGAGTTATCTATGCACAGTTAGGGTCTCTCAACCAAGCAATTATGGCATTCCAGGAGGCATTGAGATTGAAACCAGATGATCCGCGGGCACAACAGAACCTAGAAAGAGCACTGCGTATCAAAGGGCAGCGGTGATATGCTACAAAAAGCATACCCAGCTAGTTATAATACCTTTTTAACAGAGCGTTCAATTTATACTATGCCCACTGAGAAGGAGATAGAAGAGGAGGCTGTGCCGTTTGAGACGGATGGTCGATCTCTCTCTTGCCCTCATAGCCCAGACGGAGCTTCCCCTCGAAGAGGCGGGCAGGATTGCGGCGTCGGTAAAGGAGTTGGCCGAGCGGCTCTTCCCCGGGAAGGGGGAGGTCTTCAACCTCGTCTACGCCCCGCGGTTCAGGCGGCTCATGGCGGAAAAATACCGGCTTCATTAAAAATGGGGCGGTTACATTACCGCCCCTGAAATTGTGCTATCTAAAAACGTTCCGGCGAGATGCCACCCTAATGGTGGCCCGGCCCACCCTCGTACTGGATATCGTCGTGTTCGGCACTCCCCATCCCCCTCGGGAGAGCCGGCGCCGGTTCCGGCTCGATGGGCTGGAACCTCCTGAGCTGGACGGAGTGGGGGTTGTGGCACTCGGTGCAGACCCACCACCTCTTCTTGCCGCCCTTGGTCCAGTTGCCTATCCTCTTCCCGTGTATGCCGGCCCTCCAGTCGCCGTATATCTGGCCATGACACTTGCCGCAGAGTCTCATGGGCTGGTTGAAGCTTATCTCCTCGCCACGGTGGGAGATGAGGGTGTCCCGGTTTGTCGGGTTGTGACAGTCGAGGCACCAGATGGCGAGCCTGCCGTGCTTGAGGTCCATGGAGTCGCCGACAATATCGAGGTGCATCGTGATGGGCCGCGGGTTCCTATCCTTCGGATAGGGAACCATTACCCCGTTGTGGCAGGCGGTGCACGGCATGTAGTACTTGAGCTGGGGTGTCCGCGGCTTTATTACCGCCTCCTCATGGGAATAGTCGGCCTCGATGGGCATCTCCCCCATCTCAACAGTCCCGTCGTAGGGGTCCTCATACCAGAGCACCGCGCCCGTCTTCTCTGAACACTTAACGTTCATGCGCTCATCGCCGACCTTCTTCTGGACGACCTTTGTGTACCCCTCACGGCTCTCAAAGCACTCCCTCTCCGCTGCTGAATAAGCGAGAGCAGGCATGAGGAGAAGAAGAGAAAGGATGATCCCGTACACGACATGGATACAAGGCACCCTTGTCTCGGTCACATTAAACCTCTCTGTTTTCACCGGTATTGTCATGGAACCCTACCCTCTATATCTCACTTTCCCGAGTAGTACCCCTATCGACCCCTTGGCAAGCACCGTATAGAGGAGAAGGCCGAGGGCCCAGCTCCCGGTCGAGTTCATTATCTCAATCACCGAGGGTGTATACTCCGCATATTCACCTATGGGGGAGGGGATAAAGCCGGGAAGGATAAGCCCCATTCCCTTCTCTATATAGACCCCCATGAAGACCATGATACAGGCAACGGGGAGGAAGAAGGCCTGGTTCTTCCTGAGAGTTGGTATGATAAGTATGAGGAAACCGACCACCATCAGGTAGACCGATACCCAGTACCATCCGACGAGCCCGCTGAGGCCGTGCTTCCCCATGATGAGGTACTGGAGCGAGTTGGAGTGCTCCGTCGTCGGATAGAGCTCCGTCACCACCTCCGACAGCATGAGAAAGAGGGTAATGCCGATACACCAGGCAACGAACTGGGAGAGGAGGTTAATCACCTCATCGGCAATCTTCATCTCCGTGTGGTTCCTGACGACGAGGAATATGAGGATGATCAGTGCCGGTCCTGCGGCAAAGGCCGTCGTAATGAACTTTATCGGCATGATCGAGTGGAACCACATCGGTCGTGCCGGCAGGGTGCTCAGGAGGAGGGCCGTCACCGTGTGGATGCTCACCGCCCAGACGATGGAGACGTAGACCAGGGGCATATAGAAGTATTTATTAATCTCCCGTCCGGAGTACTTTTTGTAAAGATAGTAGAAGGCGGCGATGGCGTTTAGCGCGATATAGCCGTTGAGGACAATGACGTCCCAGGCAAGCATCGAGTTCGGCCAGTTGAGGATGCCGATAACGGGGATGATGTGCCATGCCCTGAAGGGCTGCCCCATGTGGTGTATGACAAAGAGCATGCACATGAAGACGGCGGAGACGGCGAGCATCTCACCGAGGATGACCACCTCCTTCATCTTTTTATGGTTGTAGGCGTAGGATGGGAAGACGACCGTCACCGCCGCGGCGGCCACACCGACGAGGAAGACGAGGTTCTCCATGTAGAGCCCCCAGCTCACCTGGTCATTCAGGTTGGTGACGATCATACCCT
>JBHHXU010000307.1:0-2453 GCA_046757185.1 Thermodesulfobacteriota bacterium | reverse complement strand
CATCCCCTCCCCAACAGCCTGGCACTCCGGGCATCGGTTATCAACAATTTCCAATTATACGATAACAGCCACTCCACGTATGGGAAAAAGCGGAGGGACCATATAGTAAAGATTGCGCCCGGCCTCATCTACCGGTACGGGGATTTTATCCTCAAGCTCCAGTACTCCCACTCGAGGAGTGAATCAAACATAACCGCCTACGACTATGCCAGAAACATCTACGGCGCGGGGATAGAGTACTCCTATTGAGATGACTGTTTCTAACCTTATGGACACGATGAAGAAGAAAAAAACAAGGGGCAGCGCCCTCCATACCGCCGCCATCCCCTTCCTGACGGCGCTACTGGTCATCCTCACACCCCGGCTCTCATGGGCGGAGGCGGTGGGTGACTTCACCGTCGTCAAGGGAGATGTTGACCTCCTCAGGGCAGGGGAAGAGGCGTCTGTGCCGGTTGAGGTGGGAGACGATGTCTCCGTCGGGGACATCGTTCGGACCAAGAGCCTGTCAAGGGCCCGGGTGACCTTCCTCGACGGCAGCATGATGAACATCGCGGAACGGTCGAGGGTGGAGATCAAGGAGTTCTTCTTCGATCCTGAAAAGGAGGTGCGGAGGAGCGTCCTCCGCGGCTTCAGGGGCAAGGTGCGCTCCATCGTCCCGAAGGTCTTCACCGGAGAAGAGTCACGCTTCGAGGTCCACACCCCGACGGCCGTCGCGGCGGTGAGGGGCACCGACTTTACCGCCATCATAAGGACAATGCCCCTTGTAACGGTCGTCATAAACCTCGAGGGCCTCGTGGCGGTCAGGAACATCAATCCCGACGTGCCGGGAGAGGTCATCCTGAGGGCCGGTCAGGCTACGACGGTTGCGCTGAACGAGCCGCCGACACCTCCCCGCCGACTTAAAAAAATGGAACAGAGGTTTCTCACGAGTGACCATGAGATCGACTGGGATATAACAAGGGTAGAGTCCCTTGTTGAAGATTTCAGGCCGCGGGAAGGCATCGGCAAGGGGATGGCGCCCCGCCGGGAGAGAAGAATCCACCGCTCCATGACGGAGGAAGGTTTCGTAGAGACAGAACAGATAGCGGACGTTCCCGTCACGGAGACGAAGCCGGAGCTCCTCGGCACGCCGGTCGATATCACCATTGAATTTCCGTAGGTTAAGAGAGGGTATCCATGTTTGAGAAATCAGTATCGAATGGTCTGCATAGAGCCTCCTATGGGACGCTCTCCCTCATTGCCGTACTATTCTCACTCCTCCTCATTATCTCCGGCTGCGGAGAGGAGGATGACGGCGGCCGGGGAGGCAACGTTACACTCTCCTTTACCGTACCCTCTGCCCCCCCATCGGGAGGCGCCGCCTCAAAGGCGGTGACGCCCTCAGGCATCGGCTCCATCTCGATAGCGATAAGCGGCGCCGGGATGACGACGATAACCGACACCTTCAACGTCTCGGCGGGGGGAACCGTCACCAGGAGCTACACCATACCGTCCGGCTCGAGCAGGACCGTCACCGCGAAGGCGTACAGCGGCGCCATGGCCTCTGGCGCCCTCCTCTACCAGGGGTCGGCCACCTTCGACCTTGCCTCAGGGAGCGCAAAAACGGTCGCCATCACGATGTCTTCCCTCTTCTCCCTCTGGGCAAAGACCTACGGGGGAACTTCAGACGAGGTTGCTAGTTCCATCCAACAGACGTCAGACGGCGGCTACATCGTGGCAGGTTGGACAGCCTCCTTCGGCGCAGGATTTAGAGATAGCTGGATTCTGAAACTCAACGCTGATGGTACCGTAGCATGGCAAAAGACCTTTGGAGGTATTGGAATTTTTGACGAAGTTAGCTCCATCCAGCAAACCTCTGACGGTGGTTGGATTGCGGCTGGAGTAACAGATTCATCAGGAGCAGCGCTTACAGATATCTGGATAGTGAAGCTCTTTCCTGATGGTACTGTTGACTGGCAGAAGAGATATGGAGGATCCAGTCGAGAGGATGTAGATGTAGCAATCCAGCAGACCGCTGACGGCGGCTACATCGTGGGAGGACATACACAATCATTCGGGAGAGTTTTTGATGATTTCTGGATCTTGAAGCTCGACCCAATAGGCAATGTTACATGGCAGAAGACCTATGGAGGTACTGAGGATGATCGCGTTACCTCTATTCAGCAAACTACACCAGACGGCGGATACATTGTGGCGGGATGGACAAAGTCTTTTGGTGCAGGGCCTTTAGGAGCTTCTGATTTCTGGGTCTTGAAGCTCGACAGATTCGGCGGGGTGACATGGAATCAGACTTACGGCGGGACCGGTTTCGAACAACCCGCTTCTATCCAACAGACCGCTGACGGCGGCTATATCGTAGCGGGGTATACATCCTCCTTCGGAGCGGGGTTTTACGATTTCTGGATCGTGAAGCTCGACAACTCCGGTCTGGTGACGTGGGAAAAGACTTATGG
>JBHHXU010000306.1:0-2472 GCA_046757185.1 Thermodesulfobacteriota bacterium | reverse complement strand
CTCATACACTCCATCTGTAGCGTAGTATAATGGATATTAAACCTCCGGGCAAGCAAATCGTTTATATCGCTCAGTATCTCCCGCTGCCGTATCCTGCTCCCCGCATCGGTGTCGATGTGGGCGCTGAAAGCGTAGCTGTTTGAACAGAGGGTCCAGAGGTGAAGGCTGTGGATGCTCTTTACCCCCTCAACTGCCTCGATGTCATGTACCACTCTATTCAGGTCGAGACCCCTGGGTGCTCCCTCGAGAAGGATATGGGACGACTCCAGCACAATCCTGAGGGCGCCGACAATGATAATGATGCCAATAAGGGCGCTGATAATGGGGTCAACAAAAAAGAGGCCGGTGAGGTGTATGACAACGCCGCCGATGATGACCCCCACCGATGCGATGGCGTCACCGGCCACATGGAAGAAGGCGCTCTTTATGTTGAGGTCGTGCTTTGAGTCGTGGTGCAGCCGGTAGGCGACAACGAGGTTTATGATGAGGCCCGCCGTTGCGACGACGATGACGCCGAGCCCCTTCACCGGCGGCGGGTCGAGAAAACGGAGATATGCCTTGTAGAAGATTACCAGCGAGACGAAGATGAGGAGGAAGCCGTTCATGAAGGAGGCGAAGACCTCGATCCTGTGCCATCCGTAGGTTCTCTTCTCGGTGGGGGGCATCTCGGAGAGGTAGACGGCAAGGAGACTCACGGAGAGGGCAAAGAGGTCCATAAAGACGTGAGCCGCGTCGGTGGCGAGGGCGAGGCTGTTGGTGATATAGCCGCCCGCAACTTCAACAAGGAAGATGGTCCCTGTCAGTATTATGGCGAGCTTGAAACGCCCCTTTATCCTCTCGTCTCTCCCTCTTGCAACACTGTGCTGTTCCACTCTCTTCTCCTGCGACCTTCCTCTTTCGGAGAGAAGTTTCCCCCTCTACGACTCCCCGCTCTTCTCCATCGGGATTATCCAGATGCTCTCCTTCTTGAGCGACACCGAGATACGCTTCCCCGCCGTCGGCCGTATCTTCCGGCAGGCGAAGTTCGGTATCTCTATCTTCAGGTGCGCCCTGCCGTCCTGCGTCTGGAAGAAGACGGTATGGCTCGCCCCCTTCCCGACCGATGAGACGACGGTTCCATCGACCCTATTATACCGCACTCTGCTGTCGATTGCCCTGTCCGGCCGTATTATCATTATCTCCTCAGGCCGTATGGTGAAAGAGACCGCTTCACCCTGATGAAATGAGGCGCCCGGGTGTGCGGCGGCCCTGATCTCCCCGAGCTCCTCCGTATCGATGGTCAGTTCATTTCCGCGCACGAGGGACACCCTCCCTCTGAAGATGTTTCTCGTACCGATGAGCTTCGCGACATTTCTGGTCCTCGGCTTATAGAAGACCTCCTCCCGTGTGCCGACCTGTTCGAGGCGGCCGTCGTTGATGACCCCTATCCGCTCTCCCATGACGAAGGCCTCTTCGAGGTCGTGGGTCACGAAAATGGTGGTGATGGGGTACCGCTGATGGATCATGACGACGTCGGACCGGAGCTTCTCCCTCACCTGATAGTCGAGTGCCGAAAAGGGCTCGTCGAGGAGGAGGAGCTGCGGCTCAGTCGCGAGCGTCCGGGCGAGGGCGGTCCTCTGCTTCTGACCGCCCGAGATCTCGTGAGGGCGCCGGTCTTCAAGGCCGGTGAGCCTCATGAGGGCGACGAGCTCCTCCACCTTGCGCTTTGCCTGCTCCTTATTCCTTTCCCCCATGCCGTAGGCGATATTGTCATAGACCGTCATGTGGGGAAAGAGGGCGTAATCCTGAAAGAGGTGGCCTACCCTCCGGGACCTGATGGGGAGGTTGACCCCCTTATCGGAGTTATAGACGTCCCTGTGGTTGATGGTGACCACACCGCTGTTGGGGGTGATGATCCCCGAGATGAGGTGGAGGAGGGAGCTCTTCCCGGCGCCTGAGGGACCGAAGAGGACCATCGTCTCCTCGCCGAGGGAGAGGCCCACATCGATGGAAAAGGTGTGGAGCCGTTTGTTGAGATTTATGGAGAGGGCCATCAGTACCGTCCCCTGGTAAAGCGGTTGACGAAGTAGAGCACCGAGAGGGAGAAGAGGGTGATTATCAGGACCAGCGTATTGGCCAGTCCGGTGTCGCCCATCTGGACCGCGTCGTAGATGGCAATGGGGAGGGTCTGGGTTGAGCCAGGGATATTGCCGGCAACCATCAGGGTCGCGCCGAACTCACCCGTCGCCCGCGCGAAGGAGAGGACGGCGCCGGCCGCTAACCCCCTCCAGGCGAGGGGGAGAGTAATTGTTTGCCATACCTCCCACTCGGTCTTTCCGAGGAGCCTCGCCGCGTTCTCCAGGTTTCTATCGACCCCCTCGAGGGCGGCCCTCGCCGGTTTGACAAAGAGGGGGAGGGACGCCACGACGGCGGCCACGACTGCGCCCCGCCATGTAAAGACGAGGGTAATACCGAGGCCGTCCTCCAGAAACC
>JBHHXU010000305.1:0-2475 GCA_046757185.1 Thermodesulfobacteriota bacterium | reverse complement strand
CCTGTTCTGTTATCCTTTACATGCTAGCGCAGCGACCGACCGTGAGATTGACATGGTGCTGTCGGCAGCGGAATGCCACTTCAAGGCAATGAAGAGGAGGGCCTATCCGGAGATATGGGAACTGCTGACAGTAAGGTCAAAAAACACCATAATAAGAGAGGTGCGGAAAAGCTCAAGGGATGTCTATTCTGAAGAGCAGGTAGCGACCGATTTTACCATCGGGGGGATTATTGCCCGTTCCTACTGGAACGCTTTCCTCAACGTCTTTGATCCGGATACGGTGCTCGAGCTGAGTAGATGGGAGATGGGGAGGATCAAAGGTAAAAAGGCGGAGATTTTTATTACCTATAAAAATAATACAGAGAGACCGGCAATTCTCAAGATGTATAAGGAAGGTAATCGATGGAAGGTGGGTCTCGTGGAGACCTTCTGGAAGGTAAAGCAAGGTAAGGTAAGGTAAGGTAAGCAGTTCTTCATGGACTTATCGGCATTCCTCTCGGTGAAGTTGATCCTCTTCCCTACGAGAAGGAGAGTACCAGTGTGCTTCTCATTATGGCGCGGGTGGATTGGCGGGTGAGAGGGGCTGATCCTCCAAGAGCGGGTTTGCAGCTTACGAATGAGAACATCGAGATTTGCAGTAGAAAGGACACTTCATCGCGAAACGTTTTTAATATGACATAGATACTTCCTTTCCACCCCCGATTAACAGCATAAAGGATAATTAAGAAAGTCTTTGAATTATCAAGCTATTATTCCTCTTGCCTGCTTATATGTTATCTGTTAGTATTATGCAATTAAATTCCAGGGGTTCCCATAAGTGTATGGAACTCCTTGTGTAAAAGGCGGTCGCATTGTGAAAGAGTCCGGCGCCTCCACTCTCTAGGGAGTAAGGCAACAGGGACTTTATAATAATAAAGGAGTTGCGATGTTCAACATACTGAGTATTTTTTCCAACGATCTTGCGATAGACCTCGGTACCGCCAGTACGCTCATCTATATGAAAGGGCAGGGCATCGTCTGCAACGAACCATCGGTTGTTGCAGTCAGAAGGGACAGTAAGGGAAAGAGGGTGCTTGCTGTTGGTGGGGAGGCAAAGGCCATGCTCGGCAGGACACCGGGGAATATATCGGCTATCAGGCCGCTGAAGGACGGCGTTATCGCCGACTTTGAGGTAACCGAGGATATGCTCAAGCACTTCATAAAGAAGGTCCACAACCGCAGCTTCATGGTGAGGCCGAGGATCATAGTCTGCGTACCTTCAGGCATCACCCAGGTGGAGAAGAGGGCCGTTCGCGAGTCGGCCCACTCTGCCGGGGCTAACGAGGTCTACCTGATTGAAGAGCCTATGGCGGCGGCGATCGGCGCCGGCCTCCCCATTACAGAGCCTTCGGGCAATATGATCGTCGATATCGGAGGCGGCACGACGGAGATTGCCGTTATCTCCCTGGCGGGTATTGTCCAGTCCAAGTCTATCAGAGTTGGTGGTGATAAACTCGATGAGGCGATTGTGCAGTACATTAAGAGGAAGTACAACATGGCGGTCGGTACCGGAGTTGCGGAACATATCAAGATGAATCTCGGTATCGCCCTCCTGGACGATGAGCGAAGGACAATGGAAGTAAAGGGTTCCAACCTCGTAACGGGCATACCGACAACCATGGAGATCGGGGATGAGGAGATACGGGAGTCCCTCAACGATGCTATCAATACGATAGTGGACGCAATAAAGCACGTTCTTGAGACCACCCCGCCCGAGCTTGCGGCCGATCTGGTGGACAAGGGGATCGTCCTCGCCGGGGGAGGGGCACTCCTAAAGAACCTCGATATCATACTCCGGGAAGAGACCAAGCTGCCGGTGACCATTGCGGATGACCCGCTGACCTGTGTCGCCCGGGGTGCCGGCAAGGTCCTCGACGAGTTGAATCTCCTCAAGGAGGTAACGTTACCGGAATAGCCGATGTTTTCTCTGCTGAAGAAACATCAACTGATTATCACCTCTCTACTCCTCTGTCTGTTATCCATCCATCTCATAATAACCAATAAGCGCGGGATAGGGGGAGCGTTGCTGGTCGGAAGGGTTGTCTCCTTTGTTGCGACACCGGTACAGTCTGCCATCACCGGTATGGCTCAGGGAGTAAGCACTACGTGGAGCGGCTATATCTATCTCGTGGGAATAAAGGAGGAGAACGACAAGCTGAAAGAGAGGGTCGCGCTCCTGGAAAACGAGAACGCCCGGCTCCTGGAGGAGGTTGAGTCTGCACGGCGGGTCAAGGAGTTACTCGGCTTTAAAGAGAAGCAATCGCTGCCAATGGTTGCCGCCGAGATTATAGGCACCGACACCTACGGATGGACTAAGACGTTTTCCATCGATAGAGGCGGGGAGGACGGGGTGGAAAGGAATATGGCCGTTGTAACCCACCGTGGTATTGTGGGTAAAATAATCGAGGTCCATGGCGACACTTCAAAAGTACTCCT
>JBHHXU010000304.1:0-2494 GCA_046757185.1 Thermodesulfobacteriota bacterium | reverse complement strand
CCCCTTCGGTTATCTTTTCCGCCGGCATACTGCCAGCCACCTAATACGAAAGATGATATAATGATCACCACCGCTATTTTTCTCATAACACCTCCCTGAGTAGCCACTAAGGCTCTTCAGCATCGGCACCGGTTCAAACCCTCCTTGCCATACTCCGGCAATGAGGATAGTACTCGAGTGAAACAGTCCTCTTAATCCGCCCTGCCTATCTCAGAGATAGAGGAGTCCGTTTCAGCGCCGTGACCGGTTTTTATTAATACCGGATTGTAGCTGTTTTTAAATAACGATTGAGGTGTTGGGGAGAGCAGTGATCCAACCTTATCGAAGGTGACTTTCCACCTCGCTCCTGGCAGGCTTGACAACCCATGCCTCAGACATCTTGAATGTCCGTGCCAGTTCCGCGGCCGCTCTTCCGGCCTTCTCTTCGGAGGGGTAAAAACCGACCCTCAGGCGGTAGTAGCGCTTCCCCCTGATGTCGGCCTCGGTAACATAGGCGTTATAGCCGGCCCCTCTCAGCTTCTCCGCGGCCAGTGTTGCCTCCACATCAATAAAATATGACGCGAGGTTGACCGCCCACCGGTCGGACAACGCTTCATCCGGGGCCTCAATCATCTTCAGCGCCTCAAGGGCGTACATGACGACCCATTCGTCAGACTCTTCAAGGGGTACCCTCTTCAGTGCTTCACCGGCACGTTCATCGCCGATCCTGCCGAGTGCCAGCGCCGCCTCACGCCTGACAAAAGGCTCCGGGTCGTTTTTAAGGGCATTGATAAGGGGATCCACCGCCCGGCCATCCTTCAGGTTACCCAGCCTCCTCACAGCCTCGTTGCGCTCTATCCACTGCCTCTTCTCACTCTCCAGAACGGCGATATACCCCTCCACCCTGTCACCCCCCGGGGGGAGTTCAATCATATCTCTCGGCACGTACACCCTCACCCCATGTTGAGGAGATAGAGCGCCGCCTCCAATCGTTGCTCCGCCCCTTACAGAACCTGCCGAGCCGCTTATCTTTGCCAGGGCCTCCTTTGCGGCAACGGCGACGGCCCTTACCTCCCTGGTCTCATCGTTGACGATTGTGGTGAGTACCTCATCATCATTGAGGGCCCTTCTCAGCGCCCCCACGGCACGCCGGTCTCCTATCTTCCCGAGCGATTCGGCGGCACTCTTTCGGACAAAGACACTCTCGTCACCCTCCATGGCGGCAATGAGGGGTTTCACCGAACTCGCATCGCCTATCTCGCCGAGCGCCAGCGCAGCTCTCTGCCGCACCGCCCACTCCGAATCGTTAAGGGCATCGGCGAGGGGCTTAACTGCCCTTCTGTCTTTGCTCCATCCGAGCCGGGAGGCAGCATTGCTTCTCTCCGGCCACTCCCTCGTCGTATCAGCGAGTATACGGATGTCCTCCTGGATCTTCTTTGGATCGGAGGCGGGGGGTGTGACAACAACGGTAGATTGCGGGCGAGTTCCTCTCACCCCCCCCTTTCCAAGGGTCGCCGCCTGCATCATGAGCGCCGGGAGGAGTTCATCCCTTTTTTTGCCGTTTACCGAGAGGCTGCCCTCTCTGAAGGCCAGCACTATCCTGTAAGCCCCCTCCTCTCTCACGAAAAACCCGTCAGACACCAGCTTCCTCAGCCTCTGTTCGACTATATCTCTCTTGGCTTTGGCGAGCATGATCTTCCTCAGGAGTGGGGCGGCAATGGTAAGTTCGGCGTCTACCTCCAAAAACGAGAGGAGCTGGGCTGGATTCTGAGCGGGGTCGCCCTTGCTTCCATCCAGGAGGAGCTTAAGAGAGCCGTCCAGTTTCCCCTCTCCTGTTGTGAAGTTGAGTCGATTAATCTCAAAGGTAGGGGATTTTTTTGCCAGTTGAGCAACCAGTCTCATAATCTCCTGCCCTCCAGGCGCCCCCTCCTGTCCCCCCCCGCCTGCCCCCTTCCGCATAGAAGATGCCAGCCCCTTCATCTCCGCAAGGGTCGCAGCATCCAGACGGCGCAGACTCAACTCAAGGGCGCCCGGACCATAGGTGACACCGTTGACACGTACCTCCTTGATCTGCTGTTTTACAGCATAGTTGATAGTGTCCTCAGCCGCATTGATTTTATTGGACAGTCTCAACCCCTTGAGGCTGAACTCCCCTTTTTTACCTGTCGATTCAATGGCGCCGAAACTGACATTCTGGCGCCCCACCATTAACTGTGACGGCCCCTCCTTCAGGTCCAGGTTCACTTTTATGCTCTGTACGGAGATGGTAAACTCAGGTGACTCTATGGAGAACGGTGTTGATGTCATGGCGCCTCTGAGGCTCTCAGGGGTATGATTAAGGCTGAGATTCCCGGACAT
Organism: Thermodesulfobacteriota bacterium; assembly: GCA_046757185.1. Classification (GTDB taxonomy): domain Bacteria; phylum Desulfobacterota; class GWC2-55-46; order S146-70; family JAUXIU01; genus JBHHTR01. The sequence continues at coordinate 157 of JBHHXU010000304.1, read as the reverse complement.
GCCGCCCCATGTTATCTGAACGGGACCGGTGGATGGGCTCTTGAAGGGGTTTCCCTTATAGGTGACCGCAATGTCGCCGTCCGGTGTAACGGCAGCGCTGGTGTGAATGGGAGGAAGGTCGATGAAGGAGACTCCTCCCATTTCGAGTTGTGCATTA
>JBHHXU010000303.1:0-2524 GCA_046757185.1 Thermodesulfobacteriota bacterium | reverse complement strand
TACCCCTTGACCGTCTCGACGAGATTCGGTATGAGGTCGTAACGCCTCTTCAACTGGTTTTCCACCTGGGCCCACTGCGAATCGACCCGCTCGTCCATGGCGACCACCCTGTTGTAGTTGCCGATGCCCCATGCGATGATGATAATGCCGAGTACGACAATAACACCGATGACTATCAGTAGGGTCTTCACTCCTTTGCTCATATGTAATCCTCCTCAGTTCGATTCCTTCGTATTTATAAGTGCTCGATACTCTATAATAATATAAGCCGCATTCCACGCAATGTAAATAGAAGGCACCTATTACCATCCCCCTGAGGCGCCTCCCCCTCCAAAGCCTCCGCCTCCACCGCCGCCAAAGCCGCCGAAACCGCCGCCACCCCCGCCAAAGCCGCCCATGCCTCCCCACCCCCTTCTCCCCCCGCTCATCATGGAGAACATGAGGAGGAACATGAGGAGGCGGGGGTTCCGTATGAAGAGGTAGATGAGGCCGATGATGAAGAGGATGGAAAAGATGGAACCGATGAGGGTCGGCTTCCTCCTCTGGGGGGTCCTGTCGTAGGGGGCGCGCTCTCTCATCCGCGCCATCCCCGATATCTCGACCCCGGCATCGTCGGCAATCCTGTTAATCACGGCGAGCACGGCGGTCGCGATGCCGGTGGAGTAGTCGCCTCTCCTGAAGTGGGGGACGAGGTACTGCCTTCCGATGGTGCCCACAAAGCTGTCGGGAAGTGCCCCTTCAAGACCGTATCCGACCTCGAGACGGTATTTTCTGTCATTGATGGCGACGGTGATGAGGACGCCGTTATCCTTCTCCCTCTGTCCCAGCTTCCACTTCTCGGCGACTCTGAGGGAGAAGCCCTCTATGTCCTCGCCGTCGAGACTCTTTATCGTCAGGACAACCACCTGAGCGGTCGTCTTCACCTCAAGCTCCCTAAGATAGGCGTTGAGACTCCTCTCCGCATTTGCCCCGATGACCCCCGCAAGATCTACAACGTAGCCGGGCGGTCGTGCAGGAGGCTCCGGGGTGGCTGCCCACGAGGGAAGTGAGAGGAGAAGGAGGGTGATGAAGACGAGGGGAAACGCTTTAAAGGGTGAGTTCATCGATGATCGTCGCAATCTTTTCGGTCCCCCGGTAGTACTGCTCGAAGGCTGCCGTCAGCTCTTCACTGGAGAGGGTAACCTGCTTGCGTCTCAGGAGGAGCATCTTCTCAAAGATTCCCGTCTCAATCCTCGTAAGCTCCTGAAGGGTGACCACCACATCGTGCCTTTTGACAGGAGGCTCCTTGCCGAGGAGGAGGATGATGGCCCTGAAGAGGGAGATGTAGCCGGGTATGGAGTCGGAGAGGCGCTCGCTGAGGAGCTTACGGTCGCCGAGGGAAGAGATGTACCCCTGCCGCAGCCAGATGAGCTTGGTCTTTATTTCCCGTTCACATTGGAGCCGCAGGTGACTACGCTCTATTTCAAGGTCGCCGAAGAGGTCATCGCCGTAGACGGTTTTGTGGATGAGCGTGAAGTCGAGGAGCTCGATGGGGAAGACGTCGAGGGAGCCCTTGATATAATCGGGGGTCATAATAAGGGGGGCGCCGATCCCCCTCTTCTTGAATCTCTTGCCGAGGGGCGCAAGGAACTCGATGAAGCGGAGGTCCATCTCCTTCAGGACAATGACCGAGTTGATATCGGAGGCCTTCTCATCGAAGTCGGGGGTGAGGGCGCTCCCGACGACAGTAAAGGAGTGGATAGTGCCGGCGTAGCCGCTTCCGAGAAGCTCGTCGAGGAAGGCGGTTGTCCTGGTGGCTACCGTCGGGGAGAGACCCTCTGTGTTGATATTTTCCATATTCATGAGAGTATAGTCGTTCTCACCTCTCCTGTCCAGCTTCTTCGTGGGTATCTTGTAGAGTGGTGTTTTGAATGGATCCGATCGCTTTCTTAAGCCGCTCAAGTGTCTTCTCTCTCCCCAGGGCCTCGATGGTCTCGAAGATGCCGGGGCTGACGGTCCCGCCGGTGAGGGCGACACGGACAGGCTGGGCGACCTTGCCGAGTTTGAGGTCCCGCTCTTTCATAATAGCCTCAAAGACCCCCTGGATGGCCTCTGCATTGAACTCTGGGAGAGCCTCAAGCTTTCCAATAAGGAGCTGGAGGAGGGGGGCCGTCTCCGGTTTCAGGAATTTACCGGCCGCCTTCTCGTCGTAGGCGAAGTCGTCCCTGAAGTAGAACCCGGCGCCCTCGGCCATCTCGGCCAGTGTCGTTGCCCGTTCCTGGAGGGTCTCGATAACCTTGGGAAGCCTCTCGTCGGACGCCGCGTCGTACCCATTTTTCTTGAGAAAGGGGACGAGGAGGGGCGCCAGCTCCTTCGGTTCTGCCGTCTTTATGTAGTGTGCATTCAGCCATGCAAGCTTCTCAGGGTTGAAGACACCCGATGCCTTCCCCACATTCTCAAGGGTAAAGCGCTCGATTAACTCATCGATGGTGAATATCTCCTGATCGCCGTAAGCCCAGCCGAGGCGGGCCAGGTAGTTTATCAG
>JBHHXU010000302.1:0-2533 GCA_046757185.1 Thermodesulfobacteriota bacterium | reverse complement strand
TGGCGCACTGAGATGTTGGTTGAGGAAGTTGAGCACCTCCCTGCCGTCGACCTTGAGGTCCTCCATGACCTCCATGAAGAAGATTGATTCATTCCTGGCAAAGGAGAGGAAGAGATGCTCCACACCGAGGTAGTAGTGCTGGCGGTTCTTGCTCTCCTCTACCGCCCCCTCCAGTACCTTCTGAGCCCTCGGAGTGAACCTGTTCTTTAAGCCCTCGAGATCCAGCATGACCGCTCCTCCGTAATCCTCCCTATTATACCCGTATCAGCACACCCTCTGTCAAGTGGACATTACGGGTTTACCCGCAGGTCGTGACGGGAGAGGAGCGGCGGGGTCAATCTTCAGGCGCTCGACTTCCCCTCCTCATCCACTACCTCTGCATCGACGACCTCACCCTCCTGCTCCTTGGCCTCCTCACCGGCGCCGGCACCGGCCTCGCCGGGAGCGCCTCCGGGAGCAGACTGCTTGTAGAGCACCTCGGCCACCTTGTGAGAGGTCTGGGTTATATTTTCCATGGCCTTCTTTATCTCGTCGATATTATCCTGTTCGAGGGCCTTCTTCCCCTCCGCGAGGGCATCCTCTATCGGCTTTACATCGGCCTCCGGAAGCTTTTCGCGATTCTCGTTGAGCAGTTTCTCCGTCGAGTAGATGAGGGAGTCGAGCTGATTCCTCACCTCGATCAGCTCTTTCCTGCTCTTATCTTCATCGGCGTGGCTTTCCGCTTCCTTTACCATATTATCGACTTCATCCTTGCTGAGACCGCTCGAGGCCGTTATGGTTATCTTCTGCTCCTTGCCGGTCGCCTTATCCTTCGCAGAGACATTCAGTATCCCGTTCGCATCGATATCAAAGGCGACATCGACCTGGGGCATCCCCCTCGGGGCGGGCGGGATCCCGACGAGATGGAACCTCCCGAGGCTCCTGTTGTCCTTAGCCATCGGTCTCTCCCCCTGGAGGACGTGTATCTCAACCTGGGTCTGGTTGTCCGCAGCGGTGGTGAAGGTCTCCTGCTTCTTCGTCGGGATGGTCGTATTCCGCGATATGAGAGTGGTCATCACCCCCCCCAGGGTCTCCAGTCCGAGTGAGAGTGGGGTTACGTCGAGGAGGACCACATCCTTTACATCCCCGGCGAGGACACCGGCCTGAATGGCAGCGCCGACGGCGACCACCTCGTCCGGGTTGACCCCCTTGTGGGGCTCCTTGCCGAAGAACTCCTTGACGAACTTCTGGATTGCCGGCATCCGTGTCATCCCGCCGACGAGGACCACCTCATTAATATCGGAGGCCTTGAGGCCGGCATCCTGGAGAGCCAGCTCGCACGGCTTGTGGCTTCTCTCAACCAGATCCGACACAAGCTGTTCAAACTTTGCCCTCGAGAGCCTTATGACGAGATGTTTCGGCCCGGTGGCGTCGGCGGTTATAAAGGGGAGGTTGATCTCCGTCTCCATGACAGAGGAGAGCTCGATCTTAGCCTTCTCCGCCGCCTCCTTGAGACGCTGGATGGCCATCCTGTCCTTCGAGAGGTCTATCCCCTGGTCCTTCTTGAACTCATCTACGAGCCAGTCGATGATACGCTGGTCGAAGTTGTCCCCGCCCAGGTGAGTATCGCCGTTGGTTGCCTTCACCTCGAAGACCCCCTCTCCCACATCGAGGATGGAGACATCAAAGGTTCCCCCGCCGAAATCATAAACAACGATTCTCTCCTCCTTCTTCTTCTCAAGGCCGTAGGCAAGGGAGGAAGCGGTCGGCTCGTTTATAATCCTTTTTACATCAAAGCCGGCAATGGTACCCGCATCCTTCGTTGCCTGTCTCTGACTGTCGTTAAAGTAGGCCGGTACCGTAATAACCGCCTCGGTCACCGGTTCGCCAAGATACGCCTCTGCGGCCCTCTTCAGCTTCTGAAGGATATAGGAGGATATCTCCGGAGGGGTAAACTTCTTCTTCATATTTGCCACATCAACAACCACCCTCCCCTGATTGTCTTTTTCGACCTTGTAGGGGACCATCTTCATCTCCTCGGTCACCTCGTCATAGGTTCTCCCCATGAGCCTCTTGATCGAGAAGATCGTATTCTCAGGGTTCGTCACCGCCTGCCGCTTGGCAACCTGACCGACGAGCGACTCTCCGTCTTTTGTAAAGGCTACAATCGAAGGGGTTATCCTGCTTCCCTCCTCATTGACGATGACCTTCGGTTCCCCTCCCTCCATGACGGCGACCACGGAGTTCGTCGTACCGAGGTCAATTCCTACAATCTTTCCCATAACTTCCTCCTCCAGTTGGTTTGCGGATAATAAAACATTTCCCTATAGCTGTCAAAGTGAGATTCAGTAAAATCCCTTTGATAAATGTAGGTACCACATCCCCCGATGTCAAGCAGTTCATTCTACCCAATTTCACCCCCTGATCCGAGAACAAAGGCTATTCAGAAAGGTTCTGTGTATAGGAATCAAACCGATTTGAGCACAGGCGTAACAGAGAGCTACGTTGAGCATCAAATTGGTGAAGACAACGCAGCCTCCGGGCCTTTATGGAC
>JBHHXU010000301.1:0-2544 GCA_046757185.1 Thermodesulfobacteriota bacterium | reverse complement strand
GGAGTACCACATCCCGCCGGGGCCCCTCCTTCCCGTTGAAGATGTTGAGGATGATGGCGGCGTTCTCCGAACCGTCACCCCCTTTGAGATCCTCAGGCCTGCACCGCTTAAACCCAAACTGTTCCGGTTTTACGGTGTATGATTGTATAGAACCGCCCTTGAGTTCTGTAATTTTTGTCACACCGGTGAGGGTTATTTCGTCGAGGCCGTCCTCGCCTCGCACGACAAAGGCGTGCTCCGACCCCAGGTTGTTCAGAACCTGCGCCATCATATCGGTCAGGAGTGGGTCATAGACGCCCAGGAGCTGACAGTGGGCGCCGGCGGGGTTTGTCAGAGGACCGAGTATGTTGAAGACGGTCCTGATCCCGATCTCCCTTCTCACGGGGGCGGCATACTTCATCGCGCCGTGAAGCAGAGGGGCAAAGAGGAAACCTATCCCAATCTCCCTTACACACTCCTCTAGCCTCTCCACCTCCGCCTCGATGTTCACCCCCAACGCCTTCAGGACGTCTGCACTCCCGCTCTTTGAAGAGACCGACCTGTTCCCGTGCTTCGCCACCACCACGCCGGCCCCTGCCGCAACGAAGGCGGCCGCCGTCGATATATTGAAGGTCATCGACTCATCCCCGCCCGTACCGCACGTATCGACAACACGCTCAGCCTTTACCTCAATCCTTGTCGCCTTCTCCCGCATGACCCGTGCGGCCCCCGTTATCTCGGCAACGGTCTCTCCCTTCATCCTGAGCGCCGTTATGAAGGCGCTGATCTGGGCCGGGCTCGCGCCGCCGGTCATGATCTCGTTCATGACCTCTATCATCTCAGACTCGGTCAGATCTTCAGATATAACTACCTTTGCTATGGCATCTCTTATCATATCCCCCTCTCACTTCACTCTCTACGGTTTATTATTCGAAAAGAATCTTTTTAAACCAGAAATGTGGAAACAGCATCCATCACTAGCAGGCAACACGGTCGGAGTATACCATTTCTGTCAACGAGAATGAAACAGTAATTTTACTGAAGAAAATCGCTGTCACAACGCCTGTGACAGGAGAGAAAAAAAGGAGAGCGTGTGGGATATGAAGTAATGCTTGAAGTCACCCCCCACTGGAGCATACGGCACGGTGGAAACCAAACACGTAGCGGTTCGGCAGGTGGTATGAAGCGGCTTGCACAGGACAGATCCTGCAAAGCCAGTCTTTGTAATTAGGCATCCATTTATGGATTCTTATACCAAGTGAATTCTCAGCTAAAGTACTTTAACCGAATGATAAAGTCAAGTAAAGCAGGGTTAAATCAGGCGCTATGGGAAATAGCAGGGGGGGGACAGTATTGGTTCTCCTTCACGCTTCATGTTTTTCGTGGTAAAAGATCGTGGTAACTATTCAGGTGGATAGGCTGAAGGCGGAAGGCTATGAAAAACTTTTCACTACACAAGTGGAACAAATAGATGTATCCTAATGTGGCATTGGGAACGATACAGGATATGACCATTTTCAGGAGGAACGCGAATGTTGCCAAAGGTCGTTGAGATAACCTTCTTTCAGAATCGAGTCCTTGACTATATCATCTTCGTTGCCATTATTGTCTTCGGCTTCATCGTCATAAAGATAGCCAAGGCAACCGTCCTGGCATCCGTCAAGAGATGGTCACAGAAGACAGCCACAACCCTCGATGACTTCCTCATTCACACCTTCGAGAAGAGCGTTTTACCCCTCCTCTACTACGGGGTCTTCTACCTGGGGACGCGAAGCCTGATCCTCCACCCCACCCTGAGCAAGGCCATCGACGTCATCGGAATTATCCTCCTGACATTTCTCGGCATCCGTTTCCTCTCAGCCCTCATTGAGTACACCATCAAGCACTTCTGGCTCCGGGAGGCCGAGGGACCGAAGGTGAGCAGTTTCAAGGGGCTCCTCCCGGCGCTCAAGATACTCATCTGGGGGCTGGGCATCATCTTCCTCCTCGACAACCTCGGCTTCAAGATATCGACGGTTATCGCCGGTCTCGGCATCGGCGGCATCGCGGTCGCCATGGCCAGTCAGGCGATCCTGGGAGACCTCTTCAGCTATTTCGCCATTCTCTTCGACCGCCCCTTCGAACTGGGTGACTTCATCATCGTTGATGATTATATGGGGTCGGTTGAACACATCGGCATCAAGACGACGAGGATACGGAGCCTCGGCGGCGAGCAACTCGTCTTCTCCAATACGGACCTGACCAACTCCCGTGTCCGCAACTATAAGAGGATGGAGAAACGCCGTGTCGTCTTTTCCCTTGGGGTAACCTATGATACGAGTCTCGAACAGCTAAAGGAGATACCGGGAATAATCAGGTCGGCCATTACCGGTTTAACAGGTACTGCCTTTGACCGAGCCCACTTCTCCTCCTACGGCGACTTCAGTCTCAACTTCGAGGTGGTCTACTATATTCTGAGCGGTGACTACAACAGATATATGGACATCCAGCAGGAGATCAACTTCGCGATAAAGGAGGAGTTTGAAAAGCGGGGGATCGAGTTCGCCTTCCCGACCCAGACCCTCT
>JBHHXU010000300.1:0-2554 GCA_046757185.1 Thermodesulfobacteriota bacterium | reverse complement strand
TTTTTCGGATATAGGGCGGGCCTCGTCTACCGCACGCTTCGGCCTATATTTTCCTTGACACGCCGTTCCCCCTTTGCTAGTTTTTACTGTCCTGTTTTTAAAGGTAAAGTCGGGCCGAAGGCCCTGTAATGTCCCCGTCCACGGGGATAAACCTTGTTTCTGTTCAGATTAACCATTAGAGCGGTGAAACAATCCAGGAGGACTATCGAATCATGAGAAAGAACTACCTTCTCGCGCCGGGACCGACGCCGGTGCCTGAGAACGCGCTCCTCGCCATGGCCCGGCCCATGATCCACCACAGGACCCCCCAGTTCTCACAGGTATTCGCGGAGGCGGCAGATGACCTCAAGTACCTCTTCCAGACCGAACAGGACGTGCTCATCCTGGCGTCGTCCGGGACCGGAGCGATGGAGGGTTCCGTCACCAACCTCCTCTCCCCCGGCGACGAGGTCGTTGTCGTCAACGGCGGAAAATTCGGTGAACGGTGGGGGAAGATTTCAGAGGCGTACGGCCTGAAGGTCCACTGGATCAATGTGGAGTGGGGCAAGGCGGTTGCCCCATCGGCGGTCCAGGAGCTCCTCGACGGCAATCCGAATGTCAGGGCCGTCATGGTCCAGGCCAGCGAGACATCGACAACGGTGGCCCACCCGACAAAGGAGCTGGCCGCCCTCACGAGAGACCGCGACGACTGCCTCCTCATCGTTGATGGCATTACGGCGGTCGGCGTCTTCCCTGTCCCCATGGACGAGTGGGGTATCGATGTCCTCCTCTCAGGCTCGCAGAAGGCCCTCATGCTGCCGCCGGGTCTCGCCTTCGCAGCATTGAGCGAAAAGGCGTGGCGCTTCAACGAGACGGCTCAGTGCCCGCGGTTCTACTTCGACTTCAAGAAGGAGCGCAAGAACTTAAAAAGCGACACAACCGCCTACACTCCCGCGGTATCGCTCATTTCCGGCCTCAGAGAGGTCCTGAAAATGGTACGGGAGGATGGACTCGATATCGTCTACGCGCGTCATGACCGGCTCGCGAGGGCGACTCGGGCCGCCGTGAAGGCCATGGGCCTCAGGGAGCTCGCTCCCGACAGCCCGAGCAACGCCGCCACCGGCGCCTACATCCCCGAAGGGGTGGACGGAGGGAAGCTGGTCAAGTACCTCCGCGACACCATGGGGGTCACCATGGCCGGAGGTCAGGACCACCTCAAGGGGAAGATCGTGAGGATCGCCCACCTCGGCTACATCGACACCTTCGATATCATCATCGCCATCTCAGCCCTTGAGATGGCCCTCAAGAAGTTCGGCCACGATATCGAACTCGGCAAAGGGGTGGCCGCCGCACAGATGATCCTGAACGAGGGGTACGAGTAGGATCATGGGTGACGGTACGATAAAAGTGCTCATAAGCGATTCCCTCTCCGAGCGGTGCGCCGAGATACTGCGGAGCATCCCCGACGTTCAGGTCGATATCAACACAAAGCTCTCCCCGGAGGAGCTTAAAAAGGCAATCAAGCAGTACCACGCCCTCGTCGTCAGGAGCGCGACGAAGGTGACGAAGGAGATCATCGATGCCGCCGATAACCTGAAGGTCGTCGGCAGGGCGGGCACCGGCGTCGACAACATCGATACCGCAGAGGCAACGAGGAAGGGTATCGTCGTCATGAACACCCCCGGCGGCAACACGATAACCACCGCGGAGCACGCCCTCTCCATGATGATGGCCATGGCGAGAAAGATACCCCAGGCGACGGCGTCAATGAGGAGCGGCAAGTGGGATAAAAAGAGCTTTCAGGGGACCGAGATGTGCGGAAAGACCCTCGGCATCCTCGGCGTCGGCAACATCGGAAGCATCGTCGCGGACAGGGCCCTCGGCCTCAAGATGAATGTCATCGCCTACGACCCGTTCCTGAGCGAGGAGGCGGCAGACCGGCTCGGAATAGAGCTGGTATCCATCGATGAACTCTACCGTCGGAGCGACTTCATCTCGATCCACGTCCCCCTCACGAACGAGACGAGGAACATGATCGACAGGACCGCCTTCGGGAAGATGAAAAAGGGGGTCAAGATCATCAACTGCGCCCGGGGGGGCATCGTCAACGAGAGCGACCTGGCAGAGGCGATAAAGGAGAAGGTCGTCTCGGGCGCCGCCTTCGATGTCTTCGAGAAGGAGCCCCTTCCCGCCGACAGCCCCCTCCACGGCATCGATGAGGTCATCACCACCCCCCACCTCGGCGCGTCGACCGCAGAGGCACAGGAGAACGTGGCGATTGCCGTAGCCGAACAGATCGCCGACTACTTCACCAGCGGCACCATCAGGAACGCCGTCAATGTACCATCCGTCCCGGCGGAGCTCCTCACGAAGCTGGAGTCGTACCTCTCCCTCGCCGAAAAACTCGGCAGGTTCCAGGGACAGACCCTGACGGGAGGGATCGAGGAGATTACCATCGAATACAGCGGTGACGTGGTCAATTACGATGTGGCCCCCATGACCATCTCCACCCTCAAGGGGGTACTCGACCAGGTGATGGATCAGCAGGTCAACTTCGTGAACGCCCCCGTCATCG
>JBHHXU010000299.1:0-2561 GCA_046757185.1 Thermodesulfobacteriota bacterium | reverse complement strand
GGTGGCAAAGAGGAGCACGGTCAGGAGAAAGAGGCCGGGGACGAGGAGGTAGGGGCGATTGTAGTGTGATAATTCCTGTATTGCCTGTATCTTGGCAAGCCCTTCAGCGGTAATCCGGCCCCCCTCCCTGACAACGATCTCACCCCTCTTTATCCGCGTTCCGTTAACGGAAATGTCGGACGGGGACTTTACATCCATGACGGCGATATCGCCGACCTCGTATGACGGCTCACGGGCGGAGTAGGTGGTGAGGAAGAGGGCGGAAATAATGAGGGTGACGAGGAGAATAAGGAGAAGCTTCTGCCTGCTCTTCCCCCTCGTTGGTATCAACTCGCTACCCTCTGTTACTTTCTTCTGTATTTTTTCAATGACTGCTTTCATATAAAAATGCCTCAGCCTGTTTCATTGTTCCTGCACGCCCCTTCATAGGCCTTAATGATATCCTGTACAAGGGGGTGTCTCACCACGTCCTTCTCACTGAAATAGATAAAGTCTATGCCGTTCACACCCTGGAGAATCTGCTGCGCCTCGACGAGCCCCGAGGTCTTTGCCTGGGGGAGGTCGATCTGGGTGATATCGCCGGTAACGACCGTCTTTGAGCTCATGCCGAGCCGCGTGAGGAACATCTTCATCTGCTCCGGTGTGGTGTTCTGCGCCTCATCCATTATAACAAAAGAGTCGTTAAGAGTTCTACCCCTCATAAAGGCAAGGGGGGCGACCTCGATAGTCGTGCGATCTATAAGTTCCTCAATCCTATCATAGCCTATCATCTCATGAAGGGCGTCATAGAGGGGCCGTAGATAGGGGTCGACCTTTGCAGCCATATCTCCGGGGAGAAAACCGAGCTTCTCGCCCGCCTCTACGGCCGGGCGCGTAAGGATAATCCTGTCGACCTCCCTCTTTTTCAGTGAGGCCACCGCCATTGCCATGGCGAGGTAGGTCTTGCCTGTTCCGGCCGGGCCGATACAGAAGACGATATCGTATCTCCGTATTGCGTCGACGTACCGCTTCTGGGCGATGCTCTTCGGTGAGATGGCCTTCTTTTTAAAGGAGACATAGACGGTATCGAGGAAGACGCTCCCCAGAGGGGCGGTGCTGTCCTGAAGGAGCATTCGCAGTGCATAGTCAATGTCGGAATAGTGGAGCTGGTACCCGCCTTTGACCAGGGAGTAGAGCTCCTCGATGAGGCGTCCCGCCATCCCTGTCTTCTCCTCCTCACCCTGAATGGTGACGAGGCTCCCCCTCGTGTTGATTGCAACGTCAAGGTCCCTCTCTATCCTCTTCAGGTTGCTCCCTCCCCCTCCAAAGAGTCTGGCCGCAATTGCGTTGTCTTCGAGGGAGAGCTGTCTGGTATCCTTCTGTCGCAAAGCCGCCTGTTGCACCTCCCGTTCTGTTAAAGGACCGTCTCTTTTAGTCTCATCCCGCTGAACCAGAGCGGCTCTATGTCGGGGAATATCTCGTCCCTCTCCATACAGAGCTGGAGGAAGGCCCAGTCGTTCTTTCTCAGAGCACCCTCCCTCCCGACGTGCCGTGCAATCTCCGCGAGCCGCTTAAAATCTTCGAAGTGGCGTACGACCCTCATTTCGGCGAAGGCTCTGTCGGAAGGGGTGTTGACGAGCAACTGCCAGTCCGAGGATTGGAGGAGGAGCAGCTCTCTTCCCGCCTGCCGCAGGGTTTTATTAAGGTTAAGGTTATTCTCTATACCGCCGTACTCCTTTACGAGGGCAACCATCTCCTCCTCGGCCTCGTAGATACGTCGCCATATCCATTCGTTTGACTCGTTGCACCATGGCCGGTGATTGCCGCGCCCTCCCCATGAACCTTCAGAGATTGTCACCCCCTCTGAAGGGCTCTTCCTCTTCAGGTATTCACCTGCCGTTACCATCTCCACCTCGCCGTCCTGAGCGAGGGATGTGATGGTGTGGTAGAGCCACTCAGGCCCCTCAAACCACCGTTGGCCGAAGAGGCGGGCATTAAAGAGGGCAACGAGGATGCCCTCCTCACTGCTCTGTTCCCTTTGAGCCGTGAGGGTTTCCTTTACGAGTTGAGCAAAGTGGTCGGCCTGCTCGGCGATGCTTGAGAACGCGGCGTCAGGATGATATTCGTCCCTATCGACGAGGTCACCCTCCTGACCTGTCACCTTCCAGTAGCGCAGATTGCCGGGGAGTTGCCTCCGGTGAAAGTCGAGGTAGTTGCCGTCACACGGGTAGCCACCATCGATTCCCGCTACCTCTCTGTTGGTGAGGGGGTCTCTCGTGAAGAGTGCCACCGGTGTCTCGTTTCCCTCTGAGTTACAGAGCCGGTAGAGTGTGTGTGGTGATCGGTCGAGATCATTGCTTTCAGTCGTCCTGTTGCCTCCGTACCGCTCCCACAGGCCCTGAGAGGCGGCGGAGCTTTCCATAGTCACGCCGAGCGGCTCTCCTCCCTTCAAGAGATGGGTATCGGTGATGAGGTACTCAATTCCGTTCTCTCCGAGAAACTCCACGACCCCCCTTCTTTGACAGGGGCCCTTTCCGGCGCCCGTGTCGAACGGCGGTTGCCACGAGCCGCCGGCTCTATAT
>JBHHXU010000298.1:0-2564 GCA_046757185.1 Thermodesulfobacteriota bacterium | reverse complement strand
CCTCTTTATAGGCTGATCTGTGGGGCCATTGGCCCTCTCTCAATCCACAATCGACCTTTAGAGTAGATCACACCCCTTTGAGCCGTTTTCTTACAACCTCTCCCGATACCGGCGGAGGCCCGTTCAATAGAATCGAGTTTGGTAAAGTAAGAAAAGAGGACAAGCTGTTCTTGCCCTTGCTATTGCATGGTAACTCTACTATCATACAGCAATCAGCCTCGACGCGGTTTTTTATGAACGTTTGATGAAAGTAGATGACCTGAGAGAGACACTGAGGATGTTGGGGAGTAGGGAGCGGGCGGCGGCACTGCAACGCTTCTTCAAGACCGGTTCCGGCGAGTACGGTGAGGGGGACATCTTCCTCGGCATCCGTGTACCGGAGGTGCGGAAGGTTGCGAAAAGGTATCGGGACATCTCACTGGGAGAGGTCAAGAGCCTGCTGAAATCCCCTATCCATGAGGAGCGGCTGGTGGCCCTCCTGATTCTGGTGGCAAAGTTCTTAAAGGGGGATGAAGCTGAAAGAGAGGGGATATACGACTTCTACCTGAAGAACACCCGTTACATAAACAACTGGGACCTCGTTGACCTCACGGCGGGGAAGATCGTCGGCGCCTTCCTCATGGAGAGGGAGAGGAAACCGCTTTACACCCTGGCGCAATCGAAGTCGCTGTGGGAGCGCCAGATAGCCGTCATGTCAACATCCCACTTTATCAGTGAGAACGACTTCACCGATACACTGAGGATAGCGGCCGTACTGCTCCGTGATGAGGAGGACCTCATACACAAGGCGGTGGGGTGGATGCTCCGCAAGGTGGGGAAACGTCACCTCCCGACCGAGGAGGGTTTCCTGAAGACGCACTATCGGGAGATGTCCAGGACAATGCTCCGGTACGCTATTGAACGGTTCCCGGAGGCGAAGAGGCAACGGTACTTGAAGGGCACAGCATAATACGTACCCTCTCTGTGCAAACAATTCATGAACAATATATATTAAGTGAGAGGTCAATGACCCTATGAGATGTTTTAAGAGTATCTGTGGGACCCTCCTGATTCTCCTCTTCACTGTCGCCACCGTTGCCGCACAGCCGGCGATAATCAGCCAGCGGGATATCTACACCCCTGTCGAGGGGAAGAGGGGGATGGTGGTGGCGGGTGAGCCCGTTGCTGCACGGATAGGGCTTGATGTGTTAAAGAGAGGTGGCAATGCGGTGGACGCTGCGGTCACCATCGGGTTTGTGATGGCGGTGACACTCCCCCGTGCCGGGAATATAGGCGGGGGCGGCTTCATGCTTATCTATTCCGCGAAGACGGGTGAGGTGATTGCCGTCGATTACCGTGAGAGGGCGCCTGCGACAGCCCATCGTGACATGTTCCTCGACGGCGATGGCAATGTGGAGAGCAGCCTGAGCAGGTTCAGCCACCTTTCCGCCGGGGTACCCGGCACGGTCGCCGGACTTGCCGTGGCCCTGGAGAGGTACGGCACCATCTCCCTGGCGGAGGCGCTCAAGCCGGCCATCAAGCTGGCCAAAGAGGGATTCCTCGTTACTCCCGAGTTGAGCAGTGCCATAAAGTCTCAGGCGGAGAGGCTCAGGAAGTGGCCCTCGACGCGGGAGGTCTTCTTCAGGCCCGACGGGAGCTTCTATGAGCCGGGCGACCTCCTTGTTCAGAGAGACCTGGCAAAAACCTTGAAGGCGATTGCGCGCAGAGGGGCCAGGGCATTCTATGAGGGAAAGGTTGCCGACCTTATCGTCAGCGAGATGAAAGCAAACGGAGGCCTTATCACTAAAAAGGATTTGAGGGGATATCGACCGGTCGTGCGGCAGCCGGTGCACGGAACCTATCGGGGGTACGATATCTACTCAATGTCGCCGCCAAGCTCCGGTGGTGTCCATATCGTCCAGATTCTCAACATCCTTGAGGGGTACGATGTAGGCTCGCTGGGGCATAATTCGGCTGCCTCCATCCACCTCATGAGCGAGGCCATGAAGCGGGCCTATGCCGACCGGTCGAGGTATCTGGGAGACCCCGACTTTGTTGATGTGCCGGTAGAAGGGCTGACCTCAAAAGGGTACGCGGCGAGATTGCGAGGGGAGATTGAAAGCAGGAAGGCGAGCGACAGTAAGGATATCTCCCCCGGACTTCCTCCCGGCTATGAGAGCAGCGAGACGACCCACTTCTCCGTGGTCGATGGAGAGGGGAATGCCGTCTCCAACACCTATACGATTAACTTCAGCTTCGGCTCCGGGATCGTCGTCGAGGGGGCCGGTTTCCTCCTCAACAACGAGATGGACGATTTCAGCGCAAAACCGGGTGTCCCGAACGCCTACGGCCTCATCGGAGGTACGGCCAATGCCATCGGGCCGAGGAAGCGGATGCTCAGCTCCATGTCGCCGACGATTGTTCTGAAAGAGGGCAAGCCCTTTATCGTTACCGGGAGTCCCGGCGGGTCGAGGATTATCACCACGACTCTCCAGGTGATTATGAATGTCATCGACCACGGGATGAATATCCAGGAGGCCGTCAATGCCGCCAGGGTCCACCACCAGTGGCTCCCCGATGAGATA
>JBHHXU010000297.1:0-2594 GCA_046757185.1 Thermodesulfobacteriota bacterium | reverse complement strand
ACCACCGAGTTGGCGGCGGCGAGGATGTTCCCCGTCGAGCGGTAGTTCTGCTCCAGCGTATAGACCGCGGCATCGGCATAGTCTCTCTCGAAGTCGAGGATGTTCGTTATGTCCGCCCCCCGCCAGCAGTAGATCGACTGGTCGGGATCGCCCACGACACAGAGGTTTCTGTGACCCCCTGCAAGGAGCTGTATGAGACGGTACTGTGCCCTGTTGGTATCCTGGTACTCATCAACGAGGATATGGTGGAACCGCGACTGATAACGTTGCAATACAGTAGAGTGCTCCTCAAAGAGCCGTATCGGTTCGCAGATGAGGTCGCCAAAGTCGAGGGCCATGTTCTCCCTGAGCCTCCTCTGATAGAGGTCGTATATCCCGGCAATCCTCTCCCTCAGGAAGTCGCCGGCCCCCTCGGCATAGTGGGCGGGGCCGATGACCCGGTTCTTTGCCTGGTTGATGGCGGCAAGGACCACCCTCGGATTGACCGCTTGTTCTCCCATACTGAGTTCTTTCATGCACCGTTTCACGAGGGTAAGCTGATCAGAATCGTCGTAGATGGTACAGCCACCCGGAATCCCTATGGCGTGCCCATCGCTTCTTAATATCCTCAGCCCTATGGAGTGGAATGTCCCCAGCCAGAGGTCATTTGCTCCTCTCCCTATAAGCCCATTGAGACGATCCCTCATCTCACCGGCTGCCTTGTTGGTAAAGGTCACGGCAAGGATGTTCCCCGGGTTGACCCCCTTTTCGAGGATGAGGTAAGCCATCCGGTAGGCAAGGACACGTGTCTTCCCGCTTCCGGCGCCGGCGAGGATCAGGACCGGCCCGCTGCTGCACATAGCTGCCTCTGCCTGCTGTGGATTGAGCTGTTTGAGAACGGTCATGGTTGTCGGTAAGGCGTCAAATAATCCATCTCTCTAAAAACTGGGTACAGGATAGCACAACTCTCGAAGGTGCACAATTTTTTTCAACTTCTCATTAATCAGTGGTCATCACCTCTTCCATGCACCTTCACCGGAAGGGTTCATTTCCCTTGACAGTTCATTTCCCTTGACCTCCTCACGGGTGTGCTATACATTCTAAGTTGACACGGCACAACATAAAAACTGTTCGAGGGAACTCCTTAAGGCCATTCGGTTTGAGAGAACGAGAGACATCAAGAAGGGAAGGGCGAGAGATACTCATCATCATTCCCGCCTACAATGAGGCCGAGAGTATAGGTGATGTTATCTCATCGATAAAGAAGGCATCAATAAGCGCTGATATCATTGTTATCAATGACGGTTCCACTGATGACACCGGCACGATAGCCAGAAAGTCGGATGCTATAGTAATCAATCATCCGTGTAACCTGGGCATCGGCGCCACCATGCAGACCGGTTACCGGTTTGCCGCTTCACAGGGTTACGGTTTTGCTGTTCAGGTAGATGGAGACGGACAGCACCCCCCCGAGCAGGTCGTGCGCCTGCTCGGGCCGTTGATGGAGGGGAGTGCTGATGTCGTTATCGGGTCACGATTTATCGACAAGGGGGCGTATAAACCGTCCCTTGCCAGAGGTATCGGGATGGTCATCTTCTCCAGGTTGATCTCCACTATCATGGGCAAATGGTTTACCGATACTACCTCAGGCTTCAGGGCAGTCAATAAGGATGTCATCAGTTTCTATGCTGACTACTACCCGGAGGATTATCCCGAAGTCGAGGCCCTCATCCTTCTCCACAAGGCAGGCTTCAGAACAACGGAGGTCCCCGTCACCATGAATGTGAGGATGGGCGGAAACTCCTCGATAACCGCCTTCAGAGCGGTCTATTATATGGTAAAGGTCCTCCTGGCCGTCTATATAGACCTCATCAAGAAGGTGGAAAGGTGAAGACGATGCCTCGTAGGGTCGGTGTGTTTCTTGAACATGACACTACTGTTATACCGCTGCCAGCTGCGACCTGAGTGGTGTGCTGAGAGCATTTGCTAAGAGTATTTTCAGCGCAGGGTAAGGGAAAGGACCTGTTCTCCTCATGAAATAAGGAAGGCTCCTGTCCCGACACCTCATCCCCTCTCGTCCCTCTCACTCATCTCGTTGCACTGCACTAATGGCTACTACCCTTTTCGTTTTCGTCTTATGTGAGGAGAATAATGAAGATCACGACTTTCGGGCTCATGGTGTCGCTCTGCGTTGTCATGACAGGCGCTAACGCGCTCGCGGAGGCAAGAGCGCCGCAACTCGTGATCACCGCCATTACGGGACAGGGCACACAAGCAGAAAATTTTACCATGAGAGCATGAAGGGCATGAAGGGAAACCCTTCAATGACAGGCAGCCCTTTCGATATCCTCACCCCTGCCAAGGCCCTTCTTCATGCTCTTCATGTACTCATGGTGAGAGGTTTTTATCTTTTCCCGCCGGGATTGACAACCCTTTACCCAGCGGGTATTATGAGGAAACCATAGAGCCTTGAGGTTTTAGAACGATGAGAGGCAACATTAACATAGAGGTTCCACATGAAAAGGTCGCCGAATTCTGCCGGAAGAACCGAATAAGGAAGCTCTCCTTTTTCGGTTCTGTGCTCAGGGAGGACTTCGGTATGGAGAACGATGTGG
>JBHHXU010000296.1:0-2599 GCA_046757185.1 Thermodesulfobacteriota bacterium | reverse complement strand
ATCTGAAGAGACAGGTTATGGGCCGAGAGGTGGTGGTGGCCGTAACGGAGGGGGCTCTCGACTTCGGACCGTGGGAGCAGATATTCTACGGGGAGTTTGACGGGAGGAGGAGGAAGAGGGTTCTCGTCAAGGTCATCGGCGAGTAGCGGTGGCGCTCCACAGTGTGTATGGCAATTGAGATGATAGTGTCGGGCGGTCAGACGGGCGTCGACAGGGCGGCCCTCGATGTCGCCCTGGAACTCGGCATCCGTTGCGGTGGATGGTGTCCGAGAGGGAGGAAGGCGGAGGACGGTGTCATCGATGGAAGGTACCCGCTCAGAGAGACCGGTTCGGATAAGTACTCACAGAGGACCGAGTGGAATGTCCGTGATTCAGACGGCACCCTGATACTGACCGTCGGAGAACCGACAGGCGGTACGGCATCCACCATAAAGGCGGCAGAGGAGCACGGGAGGCCCTGCCTCGTTCTTGACCCGTCAACTGGAGGAGATGCCGAGAGATTCCGTGAATGGACTGAGACAGAGATGATAGAGACCCTGAACGTGGCGGGCCCCCGCGAGAGCACCCTTCCCGGCATCTATGACATGGCAGCCGCCTTCCTTCGGAAGATATTGCAATAGGGCCGGCGAAGTGGTAGTATCAGCAAAAAAGAGAGGCTCGCTTTGTGAGCCCGTCTCTTGGAGGAAAGGGGAGTACTATGATTTTTTCGATACCGATGGAGATAAGCTTTGAGGTGCTCAACCAGTTCTTGAAACATAATATACTATACAAAAAACATGCGGGCGAGGAGGAGCCGGAGGAGATGGTCATTGAGCTCGATGTCGATGACGCCTATGTCGATGAGGCGACGGAGATTGTCGATACCGTGGCGAAGAAGTTCAACATTGAGCGGACACAGCAGTAGTGTCGTCAAGAGGGAAGAGTGCCCGGTCGGCATTTCTCTGTGACATATCTATTGACTTTTGACTACATCAGTTACGATTAGTTTGGATAGCCGGGTGAAAGGCCCTTTCTCCACGAGAAAGGGCCTTCTTTTTTCACCATGATAGAGAGGGTTAAGAAAACGATTGAGCGGTTCGGGATGGTGGAGAGGGGAGACCGTCTCCTCGTCGCCGTCTCCGGCGGCATGGACTCGGTTGCTCTCCTCTATGTCCTGACGGCGTTAAGGGAGCGGCCGGGTATCGAGCTTACCGTGTGTCATCTGAATCACTCACTGCGGGGTGAAGAGTCACTCCGTGACG
Source organism: Thermodesulfobacteriota bacterium (assembly GCA_046757185.1). Lineage (GTDB taxonomy): Bacteria > Desulfobacterota > GWC2-55-46 > S146-70 > JAUXIU01 > JBHHTR01. Next base: position 1,358 of record JBHHXU010000296.1, on the reverse strand, counting down.
AGGAGTTTGTCCGTAGCCTGGCGGATGAGCTCGGCCTCGCCTTTGAGGGGAGGAGTGAGGATATTAAGGCCATTGCACGGGAGAGAAAGGGTTCGCTCCAGGAGGTTGCCAGGGCGGTACGGTACGCCTTCTTCGATGAGGTTGCAAAAAAAGTGCAGGCGACGAAGATCGCCCTCGGTCACACGAGCGACGATAACGCAGAGACCGTCCTCATGAGGTTCATCAAGGGGAGCGGTACCACGGGACTCAGGGGGATACCGCCGGTAAGGGGGAGGTATATCAGGCCCCTCATCGAGACGGGGAGGAGAGAGGTAGAGGAGTTCATAGTGGAGAAGGGGATTCGGTATGTGGAGGACAGCTCGAATCTGGAGACGACCTATCTCCGCAACCGTGTCAGGGCGGAGCTTATCCCCTTCATCGAGGCACGGTACAACCCCAACCTGCGGGAGACCCTGAGCAGAACAGCCTCGGTAATAGCGCGGGATGACGAGTACCTCACCGGCGAGGCGGAGCGGTTGAGAGGTGGTGTTGTCCTCGAGAGGGGGGAGACGAAGGTCACTCTCGACAGAGTAACACTCGCGGAACTCCACGACTCTCTCTTGATGAGATTATTTATAATGGAGATGGCACAACTCTATGAATACTCAGTAGATATTACGAGTTTTCATCTTGAGGCGATGGCCGGTATCGTGCGGGGCGCTGCCCCCAATGCATCGATCAATCTCCCCGGAGGGGTGAGGCTCGTCAGGGAGTACAACCGGATTATTCTGATAAGGGGAGGCAGTGACGCTCCCATTGAGTTTGAGGGGGAGTTGCGGATACCGGGGGTAACCCTCATCGAGGAGATTTCAGCACGTTTAGAAACGTCTATCATAGATGAGCTTCCTTCTTCTCTCAACAATGACGACAGGCGCACGGCCTACTTTGATTACGACACTCTGACCCTTCCGATACTGATACGGTCCTTCAGGCCCGGAGACCGCATTGTGCCTCTGGGGATGACTGGACACAAAAAGGTCAAGGACCTCTTCATCGATATGAAGGTGCCCAGGTCTCAACGTCACCGTACACCCCTCCTCGTTTCAGGGGATGAGATCATCTGGGTTGCCGGAGTAAGGCAGTCGGAGACGGGGAAGGTTGTTGGTACGACGAAGAGGGTTTTGAAGGTGAGATATACTCTACAGACAGGTGACGCGTAGCACGGTAGTGGGGTTTTAACCACGGAAATAAAAAAGCATTCCCTTAATTTTTTCTTGACAAAATCCAGTTTATATTGCAACTTTTACAACAAATTCTATAAATTAATCAGTAGCGTCCAAACGTTAATTTAGAAAAAGTTCTAACTCATTGAAATATAG
>JBHHXU010000295.1:0-2616 GCA_046757185.1 Thermodesulfobacteriota bacterium | reverse complement strand
GATGCACGTTAATGTATCATAAAAAGGGAGAGGAATAAATCAGAGCTTCCTTAAATAGAACCGTCCTCTTTTCCCTGCTTAAAAAGTCGCTGTCCCCAATTACGTCCCCAATTACGTTCCAATTACGTTCAAAAAAAAAGCCCCCGATAGAGTATCGGGGGCGGGGATAACAGAAAGTTCAAACCTTTTTGACATCAACTGCTTGAGGTCCTTTTGTTCCTTCTGTCACTTCAAACTCTACCTCGTCACCTTCTTTAAGGGTCTTAAAACCCTCGCCGACGACTGCCGAGTAGTGAACAAAGATATCATCGCCTGAATCCTGTTCGATGAAGCCGTACCCCTTGGTGTCATTAAACCACTTTACCTTACCCCTCGCCATCGTGTACCTCCTCCTTGTTCATGTTTACCATATAAAAATACCGTAGAGACCATAAAGGAACCCTACGGCACACCCCTCATCCTGCGACCTGATAACAATCAAACAGCTCAATCATAGAAAAACAGATCATCCCGCACAATCCAGCACATATATAGCAGATAGTGCGCATTAAAGTAACAGTATTGTCAACTGCTGTCAAGCTTTTTGTTAAAAAAATGGTACCTCTCCCCCCCTCCTGTTCGCGTCTATTCAATGAGCTCAGAGAGAGGGACAACGCTCACCCCCTCGTCCTTGAAGAGCGGGAGCATCTCCCGAAGCGCGCTGATGGTCTCCTCGTGGGGATGGCCGATGGCGACGGCCTGCCCGTTCTGCTTTGCCCTGTCTATTAATGTAGCAACCTGCCCTTTTATGTAGGCGCGTTCCCGCCGGTTATCGAGGAATATCTCCCTTTTGGCCGCCCTGAGACCCAACTCCCGTGCAATCCGGTACGCCTTTGAATCGGCCGTCGTCCTGCTATCGAGGAAGAAGAGATTGCCCCTCCTTTTTACCGTTTCCAGCGCAACCCTCATAAGCCGCTCATCCCCGGTAAACCTCGACCCCATATGGTTGTTAACCCCATCGATAAAGGGAAGCGCATCGAGGTTGCTCTCCACCTGTGCCGTTACTTCCGCTTCGTTCATCCCCGTGAGCAGCGCCCCCTTACCGGGGTCGTTATGAGCCATATCAACGGGTTCCATGGGGAGATGGAGGAGCACCTCACTCCCCATCGCTCTGGCTTCCTCAGCCACCTTTCTTGAGTGAGTGAGATAGGGAAGAACAGCGACCGTGATCGGCACTCCAAGATCGCGGATATCCCTTAGACTCTCCATATCCCGCCCCATGTCATCGATCACTATCGCGACCCTCGTCCGGGGTGGCTTAATGAAGGGAGGAATCTTCTCAACCCTTGCAACCTCCTCCGGCACCCTCCACCATTCGACGAGGGGGCGGTAGAAAATAGCGACTGTAAAGAGAAGGAGAACAATCCCTGTCCCGATAAGAAGCGGTACCCTGTGTGTGAGGAGACCCTTTCCACCTCTCGACCTCTTTGCCATGGGTCACATCAGCTTGCTTACCGTCCCCTTAAAGATATACCAGCTCTTCAGGTAGTCGAGGGCTCTCTCCAGCTGTACATCCCCTTCACTGTTGCCTCTGGGCTTCTCCTCAACTCGCACCTTCTTTTCACTCTTACCTTTACCTTTATCCTCGCCCTCGAGGTGGCCGGCCAGGTCCTTCTCCTTTATGTGTGACTTGATTGTCTTCCCGACAACGATATCGGGCTCAATACCCTTTGCCTGTATCGACCTTCCCGACGGGGTGTAGTACTTCGATGTGGTGAGTTTTATGGCGGAGCCGTCGGAGAGGGGGATAATGGTCTGGACCGAACCCTTTCCGAAGGTCTGCGTCCCCAGTATGATCGCCCTCTTCTGATCCTGAAGGGCCCCTGCAACAATCTCGGAGGCGCTTGCACTGCCGCCGTTGACGAGCACTATGATCGGGTAGTCAGGGTGGGTATCCTCCGCCCGTGCCTCAAATTTCATGTCCTGTCCGGCCACCCTCCCCTTGGTATAGACAATCAGACCGGAAGAGAGAAACTTATCGGCAACCTCAACGGCCTGGTTCAGGAGCCCTCCGGGATCGTTCCTCAGATCCAGGACGAGCCCCTTGAGCTTCCCCTCCCGCGAACCGAGCTCCTTCAATGCCTTCTTTACCTCATTGGCGGTCTTCTCCTGAAACTGCGCTATCCGGAGATAGCCGAAACCCTCTTCAAGGACCCTGGACTTGACACTCTTTATTTTTATTATGTCTCTCGTGAGGGTAAACGGCTTCGGGACATCAAACCCCTCCCGCATGATCGAGATAGTAACATCCGTCCCCTTCCGCCCCCTCATCAGCTTTACCGCATCGAGGAGGGTCATATCCTTTGTAAACTTATCCTCAATCTTAACTATCTTATCCCCCGCTTTTATGCCTGCCTTATACGCAGGGGTATCCTCAATAGGCGCTATGACGGTAAGGACACCGTCCCTGATGCCGATCTCTATGCCTATGCCCCCGAACCGCCCCCTCGTCCCCACCTGCATCTCCTTGTAATCATCGGGGGTCATGAAGGTCGAGTGGGGGTCAAGTCCCTGCAACATCCCCTTGACGGCACTGTAAACAAGCTCCTTCGACTCTACCTCCTCCGCATAGTTTTT
>JBHHXU010000294.1:0-2624 GCA_046757185.1 Thermodesulfobacteriota bacterium | reverse complement strand
TCCTCATGGGGTTTATGGTCGCCACCTGGTTCCTCTCCATGTGGATCTCAAATACGGCGGCGACGATGATGATGGTTCCCATCATACTGGCGATCATCCTCAAGCTCGAGGAGAGCCTCGGTAAGGGAGCGATATCCCGCTATTCCACCGGCCTCTTCCTGGGGGTGGCCTACAGCGCCTCCATCGGCGGCATAGCGACCCTGGTCGGCACCCCTCCCAACCTCTCCTTTGTCAGGATCCTCGCCATCAACTTCCCCGGTGCCCCGGAGATATCATTCGCCGCATGGTTCGCCTTCGCCCTTCCCATCTCCGCTATATTCCTCGTCATTACATGGCTGATTATCTCTTCCCTCTTTTGCCGGGGAAAAAGGTTTGACCTCGACGTACAGCTCTTCAAGGAAGAGTACAGGAAGCTCGGTCCCCTCTCATTCGAGGAGGGTGTCGTGCTGGTGGACTTCATCTTCATGGCCCTCCTCTGGTTATTCCGTAAGGATATCAATGTCGGCCTCTTCACCATTCCGGGGTGGTCCACACTCTTCCCCAACAGGGCATTCCTGAATGACGGCACCGTCGCCATCGCCATGGCCACCATCCTCTTCCTGATACCGGCAAAGAAGGCGGGCGTATCGAGGGTTATGGAGTGGGGCACGGCGTCCCGGTTGCCCTGGAATATCGTCCTTCTCTTCGGGGGGGGGTTCGCCCTCGCCACCGGATTCAAGGATTCAGGGCTCTCCATGTGGCTCGGCAGTCAACTTGAAGGGGTAAGCGCCCTCCACCCCATCTTCATCATCGCCGCTATCTGTTTTTTCATGACCTTCCTCACGGAGTTCACCTCGAATACCGCAACGGCGGAGATGCTCCTCCCCGTCCTGGCGGCCCTGGCGGCAGCCATAAAGGTCAACCCCCTCCTGCTGATGATCCCCGCAACCCTCTCGTGCTCCTGTGCCTTCATGCTGCCCGTTGCAACACCGCCGAATGCCATCATATTCGGCACGGAACGCCTGCGCATTTCCGATATGGCGAGGACCGGGGTAGCGCTGAACCTCATCGGGGTTATCCTCATCACCGTCGCCACCTATCTCATCGGGAGGGCAGTCTTCGGCATCGACCTGACACAGTTCCCCACGTGGGTGGTAATGTAATGAGAACTCAGACCATGAGCCACAGAGCTCACAGAGGTTTTAGAGAGAGGCATACCCTGGGGACATCCTCGACTTACGGATGGAGCGAAGCGGAATCGTAGAATCGGGACTTCTCTACTTATGTGAACCCGCCCCCTATTTCTATTCCTATTTACGATACACCTCGTTATGACTGCCAATATCGAGAAGTATTATTTCCTTTTCCGTTATTTTCAGACTCAGGGTTAACCTGTAGCTGTGACTGATACTTGCGGCAAAAATGTCCTCCAGTTTTCCGCCGAGGGCATGAAGTTCGAGGTGGGGCTGAAACGGGTCTTCTTTCAGGTCATCGATTACCTTTGCAACACGATCCCTGAGGTCCGGATGTTTACGCAGAAACTTTCTGGCATTTCTCATAAAGTGCCTGGTTGTTATGATCTCATACATTAGTCGTCAGCTTCCTCATCCAGGGCTTTAAGAAGCTCATCGACACTCTTAAACTTTCTTATCCGTCCAGCTTTCACATCTTCGAGAGAAGCTTTTACCCTGGCTATGTATGCTTCATCCTCTGCTTCAAGGAGCTCCTGATAGCGTTCCTCGGAGACCACAACATACTCTGGACGGTTGTTCTTTATAATATGGACAGGGCCTTCCTTTAACGCCTCATCAACAGCGGCGATACCCCTGCGCTTTATCTCTTGCGCTGCAATAGTTTTCATTTTTAACACTCCTTTCAGTGCTATATTGAGTACCTTATAAAGTATCCTATTCGGCGCATGATTTCAATCTTTTTGTTACGCCCATAAAACCTATATTTCACAGGGTTATATGTGCCTCTATTTTAAACGTTTGGACACTACGGTCTTTAAATAGTTCATTTGCTCGCTCAATATCAGCTTGCTGCTTCTTTTTAGTTCCGCCGCCGAGAAAACAATCAAACTTTTGCCGTCTTGGCAAGATAAATTCTATACCCTTGTCCACAGTACAATCTTAAGATTTTTGTTGCTAATGAACCTTAAACTGTAATAGAGTAGACTTGAAGGTCAAATTTATTCATGAGAAGTAATGTTTGCTGAAAGGGGAAACGTTGGCAAAACCTAATTATTCATACCAGAAGTATCAGAAGGAGTTAGCAAAGAAAAAGAAGCAGGAAGAAAAAAAACAGCGCAAACTTGCCAAAAAGAATCAAGAATCCAAAGAGGGTTCCGACCAGTCTCCTGAAGAGGGGGGAACTTCCTAGCTGCATACATGGCACACCGGGAAGAGGGTCCCCCCGACTCCACTACCTACCGGACATATCATATCCATACTATCCCCTGTTGTTTGATCATCAGATTAACGTAAATTTACGCTTTGAATAAGGAGTATTTGTATCATGAAGAGAAAAGAGAACTTTCGGAATATTGCGATTATCGCCCATGTTGACCACGGGAAAACCACCCTTGTGGACGGGATGCTGGCGCAGAGCGGCACGTTCCGGGAAAACCAGGAGGTGGCCGAGCG
>JBHHXU010000293.1:0-2628 GCA_046757185.1 Thermodesulfobacteriota bacterium | reverse complement strand
CCCCCTTCAGTTCAGGCGCCGTCTCGACCACCCGCATCTCCACCACCTTTGGCGGCTCAACGCCGACAGGCCTCCCCTCATAAAGGTCGACCTTGAAACGCACATTCGGTCTTAGGTAACAGGTCATGCCTTCGAGATCATCCTTTGACAGGGATATCTGTTCGTAGCTTTCGGTGTTCATGAAGTAGTACTCATCGCCACTGTCATAGAGGTACTCCATCTCCTGCTGGTCAAGGAATGCCCGCTCAATCTTTTCATCCGACCGGAAACGATTCTCAAAACCTGTGCCGGTCTTTAAGTTTCTGAGTTTGCTCTGTACCATACCGCGCCCCTTTCCGGGCGTCACATGCTGCACCATAGTGACCCTGCACGGCTCCCCCTTGAAAAGAATCGTCATCCCCACTCTCAGTTGTGTCGCCGGAAACATTCGTACCCTCCACCTTCGTTAAATTCTGTTGGCATATCGCCCCAACCCCCTACCACCCATCCTGTTCTATCCCCATTCTCTTCCCCCGTCTGCACAGGTCATCGATGGATATGGAGTCGAGATACTCCGCTATCCTTCTCCCGGTCTCCTCCCATATGGGGCGCGTCACACACTGATCGAGGAGATTACACTTCCCTGGACGCTTTGGAGCCACACAAAAGACAAGGTCCGGCGGCCCCTCGGTGGCCCGTAAAATATCCCCTACCGTTATTTTGGAGATATCCTTCGCGAGGTAGTAGCCGCCTTTCGGCCCCCTCTTGCTATTCAGGATACCGGCCCTTTTCAGCTTCTGAAATATCTGTTCGAGATACCGTGGGGATATCCTCTGCCTCTTTGAGATATCCCTCACCTGCACCGGGAGATCTTTAGAGTTATAGGCTATATCAAAGACAGCCCTGACACCATAGAGACTCTTTGTGGAAAGCCTCATCTACTCCTCATACACTTTTTTGAATTTTCCCTGGGAAATAGTCACTCCGGACAATGGCGTATTGTTTTAAGAATGCCTCTTTGCATACTCGAGGCACGAATAAAGGGCCGGCTGATTTTTTTATATACCAGGTTATCGAATCGTATACCTGCCGCATACTGCCCACCAAATTCGAGAATCCACCTGACCTTTGCCGGCGTGTCCTCCGTGGTCTTGAACCCCTTCCCGTCAAAGAAGATGAGTTTGACAACTACCTGTTGTTCCTTCTTGAGCGGTCTCTTTATGTAGACTCCGATGCCCCCTCTGCTCATATTAATGGCCATCGCCTCCATGGAGGGACCACCTTTCACCGGTTTAATCTTCACTTTTGCAAGTATATAGGGCCGCTTTAACTTCCTCCTCTGTTTCATGGAGCACCTCCTGGATATAGGGGGTGGTATACCATAGGAGCCCCCTCTAGTGTCGTGTCAACCTCACAAGGCCCCCAACTCCTTCTCAACAGTGTAGGATAAATCAGGAGTCTTCACCCACTGGTCAACAGTATCCTTGCTATTTATGACATTCAGCTTTTTGAAGAGGAACACAAACCGCTCCTCAAGCTCGCCCCTGATAGCCCCCCTCTTCTCCGGGGCTATATCCCAGAACCTCCTCTTGAACGGTCCAAACCCCTTCTTTCTCGTCTTGTAGATGAACTGCTCATCCGTCTCCCCCTCCTTCCTCTCACCGGAAAGCTCTTCGAGAATATAGTGATAGATATCGTTCTTCAGCTCCGAGGGGAGGTATTGACTGTCGTAGATCATGTTCTGGAAGCCAGTTGCAAGGTGCACCTCGGAGGCGTTTCTCTCGACAAAGACGTGGAATGCGTCGTCCGGAAGGGTTGAGGCTCCGTGCTGGACCACTCCGGAGAGGCCGTAAACCTCCCTCGACACGGCGGAAAGCCGCTCGATGGTATCGAAGTCGACCTTGACCTTCGCGACCGTTCCATCCGGCAGGGGAACACCCCCGTGGCTCGTCCCCGTCTGGACGCTGATCTTGCTTATCCCCTTCACCCCTTCCTTCAGAACACCCAGATAGCCGTCCATGAAGGCCCTCAACTCCTCCTCGGTCGAGTTCTTTCCTCCCACCTCTCCGATCTCGCCCCCTATGGAGACAGTGATTCCATCCTCCTCACGGCTCCGTATGAAATCGGTCAGTTCCGCCGTCACCTCGAAATTCGGCCGCTGCTGCTCCATGACGGTCGGCTTGCTCAGATCTACCAGCGTCGAGGCATCGATATCTATATTATAGAACCCCGCGTTGAGGGCGCTCTCTATGAGTTGCTTGACGCCGGCAACCTCTTTTTCCCCGTCTTCACGATAGCCCGCCGCATTCAACTGAAAGTGGTCCCCCTGAATAAAGACGGGGCCTGTATACCCCTCCTTGACAGCGGCCGCGATAACGGCGGCGGTATACTCTGACGGGTTCTGGCCGGTATACCCTATCTCGCTCTTGGCAATCTCAAAGATGAAGGCGCCAGCATTATTACTCAGAGCAGCCCGGAAGATCGCCCTCGCAACATCATAGGTTATGCCCCTGATGTTGATCGCCGGTACCGTGAACCCCTTTACCTCTCCCCTCCCCATCGCCTCGTAGAGCCCCTGAATCGAGGCGAGCTTAATCCCGAGACAGGCGGCACTGCTCTTTATCACCCACCGCGCCTCCGCCCGTATAG
>JBHHXU010000292.1:0-2640 GCA_046757185.1 Thermodesulfobacteriota bacterium | reverse complement strand
CAAGCTCTCGCCTGAACAGGTGAAGGAGAAGGTTGTTGCCGAGGGGAGGCCCAAAGAGCTTGCAAGGATTGCCAGGAAGATGGGTGTTGGGTAAGCGTCCCGGTAGTAGAAAGAATGCCGACGAAATGGATTGCGTATCCTCCCCGTTTTTTTATCTGTTTTACCTCTTATTGTTGATCTCAATCTGGTAGGGCGATTCAACGACGATCTCCGGGCGTCCCCGGTACTCCACAATCCTTCCCGTAATGGTAACCACTCTGCCGAGATAGCCTGAGGGTTCTATCCCCGCAGCGCGAAATACCTCAAGATCGTTGTGGAAGATGACGGCGTAGAACCCCTCGTCCCGTTTTTGGGAAAAGTTCAGAAAGAGGGCCTTACCGCTATCGTAGACATCCGCCACTCTTCCGGTAACACGTGCGTAGGTTCCGGTATGGTGGCGGGCGTCCTGGAAGGGGATATCTCTGATGCCTGACCAGAGCCCAACCTTTTGCCCTATCGCCTCCTGTAAGCCTGTCCCCAACGTTTTGGCCTTTTCCAGCCCGCAGGGTGCGATGATCAGCAGACGTGCATACCCCTCCCTCAAGATGATTAGATTGATAAGCTCTCCGTCCGCGTAGACCCAGGCGAGAAGCCTTCCATACCGGTCCCTCGGTTCTCCTTTACATACTTCCAGGTTGATCCTCTTCCCTTCGAGGAGTTCTCTATTCCGCTCCTTTGCTGCGCTATAGAGCGGTTCCTCCAGTTCCGGTGCATCGATACCGAGATAGCGGACCCTCACCCCGCCTATCTCTATCGTATCACCGTCGATAATAGCGGTGACGATCACTTCATTGAGGATTTCAAGGCTCTTCGCGGTCTCCAGGTCTGCTCCACAGGCAGCCGTGGGAAATATGAGAAAGGTGCAGACAGTAAAGAGGGTGAGGATGTTCCTGAGCATATCCGGAAGCTACGGATGGGGCAGGAAAGGAGGAGTGCTACCACCGTTCCCTGAATTCATGTATCCTGCGCTGGAGGTTCTCGATATCCTCCCTGATCTGCCGGCAGTCGATTGACTCATCCTCCACCTTCTTGAAAATCTCCCCCAGCCGGGATGAGATCAGGCTGCTCATCCTGTTGTACTCCTGGCTCATCTCTCCGAATTCATCAATAAACTCATTCACCTTGGTTACAAAGTTGCGTATGTAGAGGTCGTCCTTTGTTCTGACCGAGAGTCTCCTCCCGATGTCTCCCTTTGCAATAACCTTCATTTCGTACTCCAGCCGCTTGAAGGGCCCAACGAGTCTGTATGCAAAAAGGAGCGCCAGAAATACTATGAGCCCCGCATACCCGATGACGAGGAAGATGGTTACGAAGGATGAGGAGAGGCCGAGATATGAACTCAGCCCCGATGAGAAGGATTGGAGAAAAACACCCCCCAGAAGGGCGATGACGATGAGAAGGGCAATAGTAATCTGGAGCTCCCTGGCGGCAAAATGCCGCTGCTTCAGCTTATGCTTCGTCTTGATCCGTGGTGTCTCTTCATTCGCCATTTGAAGCTAAGATATTATGCTTTTCCCCCATTTGTCAAGGATAAGGGGGTTTCCCGAAACTACTTGACACCCACCTGTGCGAAACTTATGATAGGGGTGGTCGCAGGCTGTATCGCCTGATAACATTCCTCAAGAGACAACTCACTCAGAAGCTATAGGGGGCATGTATGAAAGAGAAGATCTTTGTGATAGAGAAGGGGAAGGAGGGGATCGTCCTGCCGGAGGATTATCTCCGTTTCCTGGAACTCATCCCCGGCGCGGAGGTGGAGCTTATACTGGATAAAAAGAAGAAGTGGATTGTCATAAGGCCCCTCCACGGCGAGGACTTTGTAGAGCACTTCAAAAACAGCATGGACTCCATGGCCTGATGAATCCGGTTTTTGTCTCTTGGATTTTATTGCTTTTCCGACAACGGGGGGGGCAGGTTTTAAACCCTAAAAATGCACTAACCACAGAGGACACGGAATTTCACGGTGTTATGCGCATTGCGTATATCGTATTTCGCAGTACGCATCACACACGACGCAATACATTTTCATCTTTGAATCCGTGCTCTCTATGGTTGCTCAACGCATGATTTTCCGCCTCCGGGGACCAGGATGTATGAGCTTACCATAACATACGGCGCCCTTGACGGTTTCATCTCCGGCCTGATGGCCGACTACGATGTCGTCGCCCCTGTCGCAAAGGATGATCGTTATACCTTTGATCGTCTCGATGACCCTTCTCAAATCTCGTTATACTACGACACCACAATCCTCCCGCCGATAAAGTGGCTGTACCCGAACAATGAAATCCTTCTCAGGTTTCAGCTTGACGACATAACAAAGACCGAGCCGGTGGTCGAGTCCCGTAAACAGGCGCTCCTCTTCCTCCACCCGTGCGATATCAACGCAATAAACATCATGGATGAGATCCTCGGCGAGGAGCCTGCCGACGTCAACTATCTCGCCCGAAGACGCTCCACGGTCATCATCGGTTACGAATGCCTGGGGCCGTGCAGGGAGAAGCCCCTCTGTTTTGACAAAGGGTTTCACCGTGTGGACAGGGGGTACGACCTCCTCTTTTCCGATATCGGCGAGAGGTTCTATGTCCATGCGGCCTCCGACAC
>JBHHXU010000291.1:0-2647 GCA_046757185.1 Thermodesulfobacteriota bacterium | reverse complement strand
GGTCGCAACCGGAGCAAGTGGGGTCGTCTTCGAGCTTTCCCTCAAGGTGCCTTTTTCGAATCTCTTCGTACTTGGCACTCTTCCAGATATCCTTTATGGAATGCTTGCCGACGTTACCGATGAACTCTTGCCTGTCCCAGTCGTGATTGCAGATCGCCACATCTCCATTCCAGCAGATCACCATATCGGTGAAGACCTTTTTGCACGGCAGTCGCTTCTCGAAGGAGGGGAGGTGGTCACCATTCCTGAGACTCCCAAAAACACCGTCAGAGGAGTGCTCGGGATAGACCCTGACTCTATCGGCCCTCTCACTCCAGTAGTTGATAAAGGCCGTCATCATCGTCCTGTTCTCTTCTGTCTCAACAGCGGATATCTGCACCTTCGGGAAGCTCGAGTGACGGGCCGCCCTGATATCCAGGAACCTCTCGATATTACGCACAACCCGCCCATAATCCCCCCCGACTCGCGTCGCCTCGTACTCCTCTTTCCCGACCGCATCGAGGCTGAAGGAGATGAAGTCGATCCCCATGGCAACAAGCTCCTCAGCAACGTTCCCGTCGAGGAGCATGGCGTTCGTAGTAAGCTGAATGGGACCGAGGCCCGCCTCCTTGGCCGTCCTCATCATCTCAAGAAAGAGGGGATGGAGGAGCGACTCGCCGCGGAAGAAAGGAACGAGGGTAGCCGGCAGATGCTCCCTCGCCTCTGCGACGATCTTCCGGTAGAGGTCAACGTCCATCATCCCCCCCATTTCTTCCATCATCTGGCGGGGACACATGACGCATTGAAGATTACAGCAATTGCTGATCTCGACCGTCAGCCGTTCGGGGAAATCACTCCGTCCATCCATATTCATCCGTTACTGGCCTCCGGGATATTACACCTCTTCTTTTACGATCGTGAGGGTATCCCCTTCCAGTCCATACCGGCTCCCGCAGTCATTGCAGGTGGCCAACCCATCATTAAGGCGGAGGGTGACACCGCACTTACATGCCCATCCGACCCGTTTGGCGGGTACCCCGGCAACGACGGCGTAATCGGCCACATCGCTCTTTACTACCGCACCGGCCCCTATCATGGCGTACCTCCCTATGGTAACCCCGCAGACGACCGTCGCATTGGCGCCTATGGTTACTCCCCTCTTCACGACCGTCGATTGGAACTCCTCTTTTCTGTTGACAAAGGTCCTTGGGTTGTAGACGTTGGTGAAAACGCAGGAGGGACCGCAGAAGACTTCGTCCTCCAGGACAATCCCCTTGTAGACCGAGACGTTGTTCTGTATCTTGCACCGGTTACCAACGGTGACATCGGGGCCTATCATAACATTCTGACCGATGATGTAATTCTCCCCGACAGATGACCCTTGCAGGATGTGTGAATAGTGCCATACCTTTGTCCCCTCCTCGATCGTAGTATCCGGGTCGACGAAAGAGCTCTCATGGACAAAAACAGTTGAAGGGAGGGCCGGCGCGGGAGGACTCAACGTTTCCCCGGCTGGTCTGTTGCCAAGTGTAGATTCAGCGGCATCGAGCACCCTGAGTACCCTCACCCCCTCACGCCCGTCCGTCCTCGGCCTCTCCCTCTGACGGATACACTTCAGGAAATGGTCCAACTCCTCCTTGAGGGGCTCCCCCTTTTCTACCGGGACAGTACGGTAGTCGGCCCTCTGCGCAACCGGTATCTTCCCCTCCTTCCACTCTATCGAGTGGGGATAGAGGAGGAGCTTCTCATCGCTCACATCGTCAAAGACGGCCATCCCTTTCGATCCTACCACGACCAGCTTCTGCTCCTTGAAGGGGTGGAGCCAGCTCACGAAGATGTGTCCCTTCACCCCGTTCCTGAATTCGAGGGCCGTCAGCGTCGTGTCACATATATCGGCATTGAGGTAGCCACCGCCGAAGGCCGATACCGTGACCGGCTCCTCATCGAGGAGCATAAGGATGACCGAGATGTCGTGGGGGGCAAAGCTCCAGAGGATGTTTTCCTCTGTTCTGAGTTTGCCGATATTGAGGCGGTTTGAATAGATGTACTGAATCTTTCCGAGTTCGCCTTTTGAAATGAGCTCCTTGAGTTTTATAACGGCACGATGGTAGTGGAGGATATGCCCCACCATGAGTATCCTCCCCTCCCTCTCCGCAAGCTCTGTCAGCTCTTCTCCTTCCCTTACCGTCATGGCGAGCGGTTTCTCGACGAAGACATCTTTGCCGGCGAGAAGAGATTCCTTCACCATCCTATAGTGGGTGGCGGCAGGAGTCGCGATGGCGACCGCCCATATGTCACAACTGTTGATAACCTCATCGTGTGACAGAGAAAAGCTGGCGCCGGGATACATCTTGCCCAGTTTTGAGAGGATGGCGGGGTCGGTATCACACGCGGTATGGAGAACACCAAGAGCGTGGAGATTCCATAGTATGTTTTTACCCCAGTAACCGAGGCCGATAAGCCCGATATTCACTCTATCTGTTGCCATCTATCCTCCTCCAATGTTACCGTAGCGATACAATCACTCTTATGTAAACCCCTGTTTGTCACTTGCCCCTTCCAAGCCAACCACCGGAAGAGATATTGCATATCTTCTCCTTAGAAACCCCCACCCTGAGCAGCTCCCCGTTGAGGAGGTCGCCATTGGCAAAGGAGGTAATCACCACAA
>JBHHXU010000290.1:0-2648 GCA_046757185.1 Thermodesulfobacteriota bacterium | reverse complement strand
GATGCACGTTAATGTATCATAAAAAGGGAGAGGAATAAATCAGAGCTTCCTTAGTTCAGGCAGTTTTTTATCTATAGGTCCATTTTGTATTTTTGAGTTCAATATTTTGGACAGCAAGGTTAGGTTTCCGAGTTTATTCACATAGTCTATAATGTCTTCCTTGGAAAGCCCCCATTCTTTTGATGGATTTTGAGGAAGAATATGCTCAATGTTGACTCTATCAAAGTCAATCAGATGCTCATCTGTTTGCTTGAAATAGTTATCAATTTTATCGAGGGTATATTTAATTAACTTACGACCTTGTTCCGATCGTTTATAAGTGTGGAGTGCACCCCTGAGTCTAGACAGATTACGTTAGAGTGACCAGACAGGGGATTTAAGGGGTTCTGGTTTTATAAACATAGTTTCAAATTCATTTGGGGGTCTGTACCCAAGGGCTGAGTGCAAGCGTTTTTGATTATATACCTCTTCGATAAAGTAAGGAAGACGTTTTTCGACATCTTCCAGGGTTCGGTATTCCCAGAGATAGACCTCCTCGGTTTTAAGGGTTTTGATGAAGCTTTCCGCCACGGCATTGTCATAAGGGTTTCCCTTGCGTGACATGCTTATTTTGAACTGATGGAGCTTTAATTCGTTGATATAGCTATGGGCAGCATACTGGGAATGAAATAGGGACGCATCCCTGATTCAAAGGATAAGATGCTTACCAGGACATGAAGTGAAATTACCAGCACATCACCTCTTGGAGATTATCTGCGATACATAGCCCTTCAGACCTGCCACAACTGGGTTAATATCTCAATAGAGAGTTAGGGTCACATATTCATATACCATTTAACTATCCGATTATTTCATTGCGGGTACACATAACCAAAAGCAGAAGAATTTTACCACGAAGGTCACGAAGGAAAACCATCAAAGAGAGGCAGCCAACTCGACATCCCCATCCGGTCAAGGCCCTTCTTCATGCTCTTCGTGAACTTCGTGGTGAGAGTTTTTAAGGGAGCATAAATTCGAGGAAGGAACAAGTGCCATCACCTGGGGGATTGGCTTGACAATAGAAATATGGCAAACAAGTACAGCAATTATTAGAACCTGAGTTCCAGACCTAACAGAAAGTAGGTATATACCCCTTTTAAGCGCAGAGACTATAAAGGCAGGAATTCAACTCTGTTTACAATATCTGATGGCTCTAAAGCTTTTACTATTATTTCAAGATCGGTAACACACTTTCCGGTAGGAACACGAAGGTGATGAGCGGGTAATTTTCGTCCCTCAGTTATCGCACGCCGCTACACTTCATGACAAAACAACTTCTTTCATAAGAAGCTGGCTTTTGTTATGATATCGGCCATGGGTATTAATGAGGCCATCGACCTCCTTGAAAGTAAGCTCAACCGTCTGAAGACCGAGTATGAGCAGTACTTTCTGCGCATTCTGAAGAAGGAGCCGACCGCACTGCGGAGTGAGGTGGAGAGGCTCATCACACAGTGCAGCGGTCAGCCCATCCATAATACGGCGACGAAGTTCAGGCTTAATTCCCTGACCGCCCGATACCATTCCCATAAGAACTACTGGACCAGGGTTTTGAGGGCGATCGAAGAGGGCACCTACCATCGGGACGTCTTCAAGATGAACCTCCCGATAGAGGAGAGCCCCTCGTCCACAGTCGAAACAACATCTCCCTCATCCCCAGGTACCGATGGAGACGGGTTAAGAGAGCTCTTCGATGAGTATATCAAGATACGAAAGCGGTGCAAGGAAGAGGTAAAGGGGATTACCTTTAAAAAGCTGAAGGAGGTTATGCAAACGTCGTTATCCAATCCCTCAGCTCCCAACTCAAGCAGGCAGAGGAGACAAAGAAACAGTATAAGTGTAAAGAGGTGAATTACAAGGTTTCGGTAAAAAACGGAAAGGCGAAGATCGTGATTGTTCCGGTAAAGAAGGGAAGGTGATGTTCCGGCGAGCTACCGCTTTTCCGCCACCTCGACCCTTGCGGCGGCCATCTCCACCTCCTGCTCGGCTGAACCATACTGACTATCCCCCTCTTTCAACCCTCCAAGTCGCTTCTCAGCATCCGCCAGCTCCCGTTTAGCCTGCTCAAGGTCTATCTCTTCGGCCCTGTCGGCCCCCGCGACAAGGATAGTGACCTTTTCGGGACCAACCTCGGCAAAACCGCTGCTCACCGCTATATGGCTGCTCTTCCCCTTCTGTTTATAATTTACACTACCCGGCTTCAGGGTCGTCATCAGAGAGGCGTGGCCTGGAAGGACGCCGAACTCCCCTTCTCCGCCAACGGCCGTTATCTCCTCCACCTCCTCAGATATGAGGAGCCGGTAGGGGGTTACAATTTCCAGTAAAATGGTATCTGCCATGATGCGTTACCTGTGTAAAGAACGTCCGGTTATACTTTGAAAAAATCCCTTACGACGCCGCCTTGAGCTTCCCCGCCTTTTCAAGGGCCTCGTCAAGTCCCCCCACCATATAAAAGGCCTGCTCGGGGATATCATCGTGCACCCCCTCCGCAATCTCCTTAAACCCCTTGATGGTATCCGCGATGGCAACATACTTTCCTGGGGCGCCGGTGAACTGCTCCGCCACAAAGAAGGGCTGGCTCAGGAAACGCTGGATCTTCCTTGCCCTGGCAA
>JBHHXU010000289.1:0-2651 GCA_046757185.1 Thermodesulfobacteriota bacterium | reverse complement strand
CATCATACGGGGTGCCGGGGAAGATAATCGAGACGGTCTTTAACTGCTCATACTGCAGCTCGCGCATCAGTGCCACGATGGCGGTGGAATCGATCCCCCCGCTCAGGAAGGCCCCCACGGGGACGTCGCTGAGGAGGTGGCACCTTATGGTGTCTAACAGGCAGGAACGGACCCGCTGTGTGGATTCTTCCTCTGAGAACTCACTCAGGGAGCCGTCTTCAAAGGCCTCTTCCAGGTGATAATATCGCTCCTTGGAAGGCCGCCCCGTTGCCGAGGACAATGCCAAATAGTGCCCGGGCTCGAGCGCCGTTATCCCTTTATAGATCGTCTTGGGTGGGGGTATGGAGCCATGAAGCAGGTAAAGGGCGGTGGCCTGGAGGTCTGTTTCCCTCGGCGCCAGACCCGAGGCAAGGATTGCATTTATCTCAGAGGCAAAGACAAACCGTTTATCTTGAGCCGTATAGTAATATAGTGGCTTTATCCCCAAACGGTCTCGTGCCAGAAAGAGGGTGGGATGCGAGGCGCCTTCCGGACGGGTGTCATAAAGCCCAAAGGCAAACATGCCTCGAAGCCGCTGTAGCAGGCCTTCGATGCCCCACTCCTCGTAACCATGGACTATTACCTCCGTGTCGCACTTTGATTTAAAACGGTGCCCCCTGGCATCTAATTCCTTCCGCAGCTCCTGGTAGTTGTAAATCTCACCGTTGCAAGTGACCAATACGGTGTCGTCTTCATTGGACAGGGGTTGTCTTGCAGAGCGGGAGAGGTCGATAATGGAAAGCCTTCTATGGCCGAGTAGCGCCCTGGAATCCGGTGAGTGGTATATACCCGAGTCGTCCGGCCCTCGATGAGACATCGTGTTACACATCCTCTCAAGACACTCCTGCTCCCCTCTGTCACTGAAGCTGATAATCCCTGCTATTCCGCACATAACGTTTTCTTATTCTCGAGTAGTTCCAAATATCCCTTAGATAGGCAAAGCAGGACTGCAAGAGGGCTGAAGATGAATCCTGTAGAATACGTACACATTACATTTCGCTGAAGATGCTGAAAAACCATAACAACGCTGCAACGAGCGCGCAGCGCAAAGACGAAATGCCAATTATAACGTATAAATTCTTTAAAATCAAGGAGGTTTTTGGCAAACCTCATACCATTAGCGCCCAGGTCGCCGCCTTCGTTCGCTGCCATGAAGTGACAAGCACGGCGCTTAGAGTCGTGTGATGTGTCTGTCCTTGAACCCTCTCAGGGCGTTGCGGGTGTCCACTATCAGCCTGGCGTTTTTGACAATTGACTTGTAGTCGAATGCCTCATGGTCTGTAATAATAACGGCGCAATCGACCTTTTTAAGAAGGCCGACACTAAGGGGTTTCGATCTCGATACGATCTCGCTGTGGTTTATTTCCTGGATGTAAGGGTCTGTGTAGGTAACGGTGGAGCCTTTGGCCTGTAGTAGATTAATAATGTCGAGTGCGGGGGATTCCCTTACGTCATTGATCTCCCTTTTGTAAGCCACTCCGAGGATGTGGATGCGGGAACCGTTTATGCTCTTCTTCACATCGTTAAGGGCATCGACTATCCTATCCACGACAAAGTGCGGCATGGTGCTGTTGACCTGCCCCGCAAGGTCTATGAACCTTGCCTCGAACCCGCTCATCTTCGCCTTCCACGAGAGGTAGAAGGGGTCTATGGGGATGCAGTGTCCGCCGATGCCGGGGCCGGGGTAGAAGGGCATGAAGCCGAACGGTTTCGTTTTCGCCGCATCAATGACCTCCCAGACGTTTATGTTGAGCTTTTCGCACATCAGGGCGATCTCATTTACCATCCCTATGTTTACACTGCGAAACGTGTTCTCCAGAAGCTTTACCATTTCTGCAACCCTCGTGGAGGATACGGTGACTACCGAATCCATTATTTGCTCATAGAGGAGACTTGCAAGCGAAACACATTCGTCCGTCACGCCACCGACGACCTTTGGAATGTTCCTCGTGTTGTATGTGGGGTTGCCCGGGTCTATCCGTTCGGGGGAGAAGGCGAGGAAGAAGTCCTTTCCCACCTCTAACCCGCTTTCCTCGAGTATCGGCAATATCAGCTCCTCTGTCGTGCCGGGGTAAGTGGTGCTTTCCATTATTATCAGCTGGTCTTTGTGGATATATTTTTTGATTGCGTTGGTTGCGGAACTGATGTACGACATGTCGGGGTCTTTTGTCTTTCTTAATGGGGTGGGGACGCAGATGCTGACTGTGTCAAGCCTGGAAATAACATTGAACCGTGAGAAGGCCTTCAATTTGCCCTTAGAGACAAGCTCCTTGATTTCCTCATGTTTTATGCCAAGCACATAAGACTCTCCTTTATTAATCTTGCCGACCCTTTCTGGATTTGTATCTATACCAGCGACACTAAAGCCCTTCCTGGCAAACTCCACAGCCATAGGCAAGCCCACATAGCCGAGCCCGATTACGCAGACCTTCGCTTTTCTGTTATTTATCTTTTCTTTAAGAGACATCCTTTAACCTTTCTATCAGTACAGTTCCCTCATCTTATCGAGACTTGATTGTATAAAATCGCTCCATCATTTATACCAAAGACCACACCACTTTAACACCATAAAATTTATAGCGGCCTATTCCCTTTCAATGTTCTATGCGTGT
>JBHHXU010000288.1:0-2679 GCA_046757185.1 Thermodesulfobacteriota bacterium | reverse complement strand
CCATACTCATAGAGTGGTTCCCCATGCTCCTCCTCATCGGCGTCTGGATATTCTTCATGAGGCAGATGCTGGCGGGGGGGGGAAGGCGATGTCTTTCGGAAAGAGCAGGGCAAAGCTCCTCACCGAGGAGCATCATAAGGTAAATTTCCAGGATGTTGCCGGTATCGATGAGGCGAAGGAGGAGCTCGAGGAGATTATTGAATTCCTCAAGGACCCCAAGAAGTTCACCAAACTGGGGGGCCGTATCCCGAAGGGGGTTCTCCTGATAGGCTCACCAGGCACGGGGAAAACCCTCCTTGCCAAGGCAATAGCCGGAGAGGCCGGTGTTGCCTTTTTCAGTATCTCGGGGAGCGATTTTGTTGAAATGTTTGTCGGGGTAGGGGCGTCGAGAGTCAGAGATCTCTTTATGCAGGGGAAGAGGAATGCCCCGTGCATCATCTTTATTGACGAGATTGACGCGGTAGGGAGGCACAGAGGGGCCGGACTCGGCGGAGGGCACGATGAAAGGGAGCAGACATTGAATCAGCTCCTGGTAGAGATGGACGGCTTTGAGAGCAATGAGGGGGTTATTATCATTGCCGCGACGAACCGTCCTGATGTCCTTGATCCCGCCCTCCTGAGGCCCGGCAGGTTCGACCGTACCGTCGTTGTCCCGAAGCCTGACCTTAAAGGGAGGGAGGCGATTCTCAAGGTTCACACAGTAAAGACACAGCTCGCCGAGGATGTAGACCTGTCGGTGCTTGCAAGGGGGACCCCCGGTTTTTCAGGGGCAGACCTCGCGAACCTCGTCAATGAGGCGGCCCTTCTGGCGGCACGCAAGAACAAGAGCGCCGTTGCCATGGGCGATTTTGACGAGGCGAAGGACAAGCTCCTCATGGGCAAGGAGCGTAAGAGCATGATCATCAGCGAGGACGAGAAGCGGAATACGGCATATCATGAGGCGGGGCACGCGCTGGTTGCCAGATTGATTCCCGGTACGGACCCGATCCATAAGGTGTCGATTATTCCGAGGGGAATGGCCCTCGGCTTGACCCAGCAGCTTCCGCTGGACGATCGTCATACCTACAGCGCCAAGTACCTCCACGCCAGCCTGGCGGTGCTCATGGGCGGGAGGATTGCCGAGGAGCTTGTTCTGAAGCACATGACGACGGGAGCGGGGAACGATATAGAGAAGGCGACCGAGCTTGCACGTAAGATGGTGTGCGAGTGGGGAATGAGCGAGAAGCTGGGTCCTCTTGCGTTCGGCAAGAAGGAGGAGCATATATTCCTGGGGAAGGAGATGGCCCAGCACAAGGACTTCAGTGAATCGACGGCCGTTGCGATAGATGCGGAGATCAAGAGGATCGTGAGTGAGAACTATGATCGGGCGAGGAAGCTCCTCGAAGAGAGGATTGAAACGCTCCATGAAGTTGCTGCGGCCCTCCTCGACAGGGAGGTACTTGACGGCGCCGAACTTGATAAGATCGTCTTCGGTGAAACCGTTCCTCAGGGGGTTCAACAGAGTGGGAGAGCGGCAGAGGCAGGGCCGGCGGAGTAACATACCCCCATCCGCCATCCTCTCACGATTCCAGGAGAAAGCGGGTGAGGGGTGTTGTGCATACCGTATGAGCAGAGAATCCCCATCAGCAACGGTGGGGATTCTTCTGCGGAAGGGTTTTGAGGTCCACTGATCGATCCTGCAATGATGGAGACGATCCCGGCATCACCAGCCAATGAAACCTGTCTCCTTCTCGAGGGGAGGAGATGCAGGTGGTCTCTGGGGAGGCGGACCCTCATCATGGGGGTACTCAATGTCACCCCCGACTCCTTTTCCGACGGGGGAAGGTATCTGGAACGCGCCGCGGCTATCGAGAGGGCTCTGGAGATGGTTGAGGAGGGGGCCGATATTATCGACGTGGGGGGTGAGTCGACGAGGCCGGGCGCTACCCCGGTCCCCCTCGATGAAGAGCTGCAGAGGGTCATTCCCGTCATCGAAGAGCTTTCGAAGGGGGATATTCCCCTCTCTATCGATACGACAAAGGCGGAGGTTGCCCATCAGGCCCTTGAATGCGGCGTCGAGATGGTCAACGACGTCAGCGCCCTGAGTTTCGACCGTGAGATGGCATCGGTCTGCGCTCGCTACAGCCCTGCCGTTGTTTTAATGCACATGAGGGGGACTCCAATGACGATGCAGCGTAATGTGGCGTACCGTAATATCGTAGGTGAGGTCACCGATTACCTGAGGGAACGCATTGCGTACGCTGTACAGAGGGGCGTACCGTTATCCAGGATAGCGGTGGATCCGGGTATCGGGTTCGGGAAATCGGCAGAGGACAACCTGAGGCTGCTCAACCACCTCAACGCTCTGGAGGCACTCGGAAGACCCGTAGTGATAGGGACATCACGGAAGTCCTTTATCGGGAAGGCCCTTGGCCGTGAGGTTGAAGATCGTCTCGAGGGGACAGCCGCAACCGTTGCCCTGGGGATCGTAAGGGGGGCCCACATCGTGAGGGTCCACGACGTCGGTTCCATGCGAATGGTTGCAGATATGGCGGATGCCATAATGGAATCCTAGCTCTTCACAGGAGGATAGACGGCAGGGATGTTTGAGAGCATTAACTTCGGTATCCTGATTCACCTTGCTGTTATACTTATTGTAGCGGTTGTCATCTACTGGCTTATCCTCCTGGTCAAGAACAC
>JBHHXU010000287.1:0-2683 GCA_046757185.1 Thermodesulfobacteriota bacterium | reverse complement strand
AACAAGCTTGTAACCAGTTGAATTTATTCGGTTAACATTTGGACACTACTGATTGAGAACCTGTTGTAAACAGTGAGGGCGTAAGTTTTTATATGTGTCCGGCGTTGGTTTTTAGAAGAATTGGGGAAACTCCTGTGTTGTGCGTATTGACTTTTTACACGTTTACCGTATGAAGATACTCGCGACGAGGGCGACCGCCCATATGAGGAGGGCCCCGGCGAGGGAGGGAAATATCCCGGCGACATGAAAGCCGCTGATAATGACGCTCACGAACCAGAGGAGGACACCGTTGATAACAAAGGTAAAGAGACCAAGGGTCATGATGTTGAGGGGGAGGGTCAGGATACGGAGGAGGGGACGGATGGTCGCGTTGAACACGCCAAGGAGGGCGGCGGCGATAAAAGCTGTCTGATACCCGTCCAGCGTAATGCCGTGGAAGAGGTGGGCGGCGATGATAATCCCGACGGTGATAACGAGCCACCGAAGGAGGAGCCCGATCATGTCCCCTGTTGCAGGATGTTGACCATCTTTTCATGTATAATGCCGTTGGTCGCAAGGGCCTCAACACCGTAGATGGAAAAGGGAGAGCCGCGAAAATCGGTTATCTCTCCCCCCGCCTCCTTTACCATGAGCGAAGCGGCGGCGACATCCCACGGGTGGAGCTTGAGCTCCCAGAAGCCGTCAAAACGGCCGCACGCCACGTAGGAGAGGTCGAGGGCGGCCGATCCCGCCCGCCGTATCGCCTGTGCCGTGACGGCAAAACGCGAAAAGTGGTCGAGGTTGTTGTCGGGAGAGGTCCTGATATCGTAGGGAAAGCCGGTTGCAAGAAGCCCCCTTGAGATATCTCCGGTGGAAGAGACCTTTATTGCCCTCCCGTTGAGAAAAGCCCCCCTCCCCTCCTCCGCCGTAAAGAGCTCGTCGAGCATGGGATCGTACACGACACCGAGCTTCACCCTGCCCGACTCCTCAAAGGCTATTGAAACGCAGAAGGTCGGAAGGCCGTGGGCATAGTTTGTTGTCCCGTCGAGGGGATCAATAATCCATCGTGCACCGGCGGTTGACTCCCGTCCCTCCCCTTCTTCGGTCAGGATCCCGTGGTCGGGGAAGGCATCACGAATAAGCCCTACAATTATCTCCTCCGACCTCCGGTCCATCTCGGTGACGATATCGACCTCCCCCTTGTACTCCACCCTGATCGCATGGCCGAGGTTCTCCTTTAAAAGCCTTCCCGCCTCCCGGGCGGCCCTTACCGCTGTTTCTTTTATATCCATGTGAGATTATAGCTGAGCCACTTCATTACTCATGGTGGTGGAGCCGACTCTCTTCCCTCTCTTGCTTTATGGCACTACTTATATTCCTAATACAGCAACCACAGAGAAGTACTTTGAGAAGTAGGGATTTTCCATTTTATTCAATAATCTCTGTACTTTGTGGTTGGTCAACGCATCTTTTGGGTTTATTCTTTATTACTTATGCTGTAGGATACGATAGTACTCCAGGAGGGAAATAAAGGCAAGTGGGTGGAGGGGAGGAGTGAATCTACGAGGAGGGGCATCCATCACAGGACGGTTTCTTATCCTTATCCTTCACCGGACACTCCGCCTTCTCTTCCTTCTTCTCCCCCTTTGACTCCTTCTCTTTCCGTGCATAATCGGTGGCATACCATCCGCTCCCCTTGAGTGCAAAGGAGGATTGTGAAATGAGTTTTTCTACTTTGCCCGTACAATGGATACGACTGGTCAAGGGATCGTCCGAAAACTTCTGCATCACTTCGAACTCCTTGCCGCAGCTTTTACATCTGTATTCATAGATTGGCATCGTCCATTACCTCCGAAAATAATTGTATGGACATTTGAGAAAAATGTCAAATTTCATTGGACCCTTTTGGTGAGGGGGTAAAGCCATCGAATAGGGAGGTACAACAGAGGCGGAGCGACAGGTACGGCTCAACTACTCCTGTAAAGGCGTTGCCACTTCAAAAACAATCTCTTTCAGGTGTTTAACGGTAATCTGATAACTCCCGAAGCTTGCCATACCGTACAGCATCACCTCGCCATCGAAGGTAATTGCCACAACATCACCGTTCCTCAAGGTAACCTGTGCGTCTCTCTTCCCCTCTTGCATCTCACCAACAAAAACCACCCGTCTTATCTTTTCGAAGGGTATGGTAACAATGCCTTTCCCCCGCATCCCCCTTAAAAAGGTTTTCCCCTCCCAGCTCACCTCCTGGCAGAGAGTCGATATCTCCTGATCGTCTATAAAGGTAGCGGTATAACTAATCTCCGGTGTCGGTATTTCACCCACCGGCGCCTGACTCATTGCAACCAGGACAACCCACAGAAATACGAATGAAATAGCGAGTTGCAGCCTCTTCATAACTCCCTCCACCTACCGGCATGGTTCTATCCACTCTATCTCTATCGTTTCCCTCCGCCACCGCTGCGAAAGATGATAGCAGACCATTCTTTGTCATTATTTCAGCATTGTTGTAAAAGTCAAGCATTATTGACAAAAGAGGGACTTTCACATATACTTTTTACATTCTATCCGTTGGGATGGGCACGGGAATAGGGCGCAATAGGAGGGTTGCGGGAGAGAGACCGATCGAGAGGAGGGGAGAATGAAAATCTTTAATGATTCCATAAGGTTGCAGACATCAAGGAAGACGGAGGATGTCAATGTC
>JBHHXU010000286.1:0-2685 GCA_046757185.1 Thermodesulfobacteriota bacterium | reverse complement strand
GTTCCTCCATGCGGTGTTCTGTGTCAGGATCGCCCCTACAACTACCTCGAAGGGAGTCTCTCCAGGCCACCACTCCTGAGGGCCGTAGGCCCTGAACAGCTTTCTATATATTTTGTTAAGTGTACCTGCTATGCTATTGTTTATCAATGCTATTTACGCTGTTGACTTTCCCGTCATTCGTCGCTACACCCCTCCCGGCTCTTCAGGAGGACCACCTCACTCTTTGTGAGGAAGCGATACTCACCCGGCCCCACCCCGATCCCGGCAAACTCGACCCGCTTCAGCTTCAGGACCGGATGCCCTACGGCAAGACACATCCTCTTTACAAGCCTGTTCCTCCCCTCAAAAACGGTTATGTCAATCCACGAGTTCTCTTTCAGACCCTTGAGGAACCGTGCCGTTGCCGGCAGCGTCCTGCCGTCCTCAAGACGTATACCCTTTTCCAGCCTCCTCAGGTCCCGCTCGTCAGGCATCCCCTTTACCTTGGCGTGGTACCTCTTGGGAACCTTATATTTCGGATGGATGAGCCTCTCGGCAAGCTCGCCGTCGTTGGTCAGGATCAGCGCCCCCTCCGCATCGTAATCGAGCCTCCCGACGGGGAACACCCTCTTGCCGCACCTTTTCACGAGGTCGGTGACGACCGGCCGTCCGGCCGGGTCGGATAGGGCCGTGATGAAACCGACCGGTTTGTTGAGCAGGAGATAGACCTTTGAAACCTTCCACGGAAGAGGGATGCCGTCTACCGCAACCCGGTCACGGTCGGAATCAACCTTCACCCCCGGCCGGGTCACCGTTTCCCCGTTCACCGTCACCCTCCCCTGCCGGATCAACTCCTCCGCCCCCCTCCTCGATGCCATCCCCGCCCTGGCGATAACCTTCTGCAACCTCTCCAACGGCATCCTCCTCCACCTCCTCAATCTCCTGAAGTTTCGGCAGAGAGGAGAGATCCTTCAGATCGAAGAGTTCCAGGAACTCCCTTGTTGTGCCGTATACCGACGGTTTTCCCGGTATATCCTTCTTCCCCACGACCTTTACGAGCCTCTTGTCGAGGAGTGTTCTCAGTACGCCGCCGCTGTCCACCCCCCGTATCCCCTCAAGTTCTCCCCTCGTAACCGGCTGTCTGTAGGCGACGATGGCAAGGGTCTCCATGGCGGCCCTGCTCAGCCGGGACAGACGGACATTGGTAAGCTTTCTGAGCCACGGCGAAAACTCCGGCTTCGTCCGCATCTGATAACCGCCGGCGACCAAGCTTATTATAAGCCCCCTACCGCCGTCATCGTACTCCTCCATAAGCTCCCTGACGGCGCCCCTCACCTCCTCGCGGCTCTCCCTCTCAAGGATACTCATAATCCTGTCGATACTCAGGGGGCGGTCCGCCGTAAAGATGAGCGCCTCTATGAGAGGCTTTAGTGACCTTCGCTCCATCCTAAAACCTCACTCCCCCGACCTGTCGCTCCCCTCTCTAACTCCCTCCGGGATATAGACGGTAATCATGCCCTCCTCCGACTGGTGGATGTGTATCATCCTCATCTTGACAAGCTCAAGAACAGCCAGAAAGGTCGCGACAATCTCTGTTTTGACTGTGTCACGGGAAAAGAGGGAGGTAAATGAAGCGCTCGTCCTCTCCCGCAGGAACCCCATGACCTCATTTATCTTATCAATGACACTGAACTGTTCGGCGGAGAGGTTCAGGGATGCCGTCCCCGGCGCCCTTTCGAACACCTCCTTCAGCGCCTCCATGAGGTCAAAGAGGGAGAGATTCATCAAGCCCCCATCACCGTTTACCTCCTCTGTCGGCGCCGTCCCCTTCATGAAAACATCCCTTCCGAGGAGGCTCCTCTCCCCCAGCTGCACCGCGGCATCCTTGTACCGCTGATACTCCAGCAACCGGCGGATGAGCTCCTCTCTCGGATCCCCCTCATCTTCGCTCTCATCGGGCTCATCGCCGAGAGGGAGAAGCATCCTGCTCTTGATGTGAAGCAGCGTTGCGGCCATGAGGAGGAACTCCCCGGCAATCTCCAGATTGAACCTCTTTATCATCTCCAGGTATTCGAGGTACTGCTCGGTAATGGTCGCGATGGGTATATCGTAGATGTCCACCTCATTCTTCTTTATCAGGTGGAGCAGGAGGTCCAGGGGGCCCTCGAACATATCGAGCTTTACCCGGTAATCCATAGTCTCACGTGGAGAGCTTCATCGCCCGCCGTGCCTCCTCCATCGTCGATGCGGCAACGGCGAGGGCCCGCTCTTCACCCTCCCTAAGAATCGTTTCGACGAGCCCCTCCTCATCCTCGAGCTCGCCCCTCTTCTTCCTAATGGGCTCGAGCCGTGCGAGCACCTTCGGTATCACCGATTTCTTACACTCAATGCACCCTATCCCCGCCGTCGCGCACCCCTCCCTCACCCACGCAAGTGTCTCTTCATCCGAATAGATAACGCGATAGGAGAGGAAAAGGGGGCAGATATCGGGACTGCCGCTGTCGCTCCGCCTCTTTCTGGCGGGATCGGTCATCATGGTGAGCATCTTCTTCTCAACCACCTCCGGGGGGTCGTTGGGGAAGATGGCGTTATTGTAGCTCTTGCTCATCTTTCTCCCATCGGTGCCGAATATCTTGTAAGTCTCCGTGAGGAGCGTCTCCGGTTCGGGGAAGACCTCCCCGTAGAGGTGATTAAAGCGCCGGACGA
>JBHHXU010000285.1:0-2749 GCA_046757185.1 Thermodesulfobacteriota bacterium | reverse complement strand
CAGGGGGAGTCTCTCCTATCGGGAGTTCTACGGCTGGGCGGTTGGCCGGTTAAAGTCGAGACCGTGGAAGCTGGCAAGCAGGTGGGTCGGGAGCAGGTTCCTTCCGAAGTAGTTTTTTTCATCCGGAAATTGCCCAAAATTGCTGCTTTCCGAATTGAAAACGCATTAGTGTCCAATAGTATTGCGTGATGGGTACTAAGTAAGCGGTAAAATCAGGCACGTGAGAGCTTCTCTCTCACGTCATCAACGGCTTCCTCGATAGGTACGAGTCTGGCCTCATTTTCATCCCTGCCCTTTACTTCAACCCCTCCCTCTTTAAGTGCCTTCTTGCCGACGACAATCCTCAGGGGGGTTCCTGTCAGTTCGGCATCATTGAATTTTACACCGGCCCGCTCATCACGATCATCGATGAGGACATCAGCGCCGAGGGCCGTTATCTCCTCATAGAGCTGCTCCGCCACCTCGGTGACCTCCTTATCCCTTACGGAGAGGGGGAGGATGGTTACCTGGAAGGGGGCCATGGGGAGTGGCCAGGAGATCCCTTTCTCGTCGTGGTTCTGTTCGATACAGGCGGCGACGGTTCTCCCGATACCGATACCGTAACACCCCATGATCATCGGCTGCTGTTTCCCCTGCTCATCGAGGAAGGTGGCGCCCATGGCGTCGCTGTACTTTGTTCCCAGCATGAAGACGTGGCCCACCTCGATGCCGCGCCTGATGGAGAGGGCGCCGTCACACCGGGGGCAGCCGTCACCCTCGACCACGACACGGAGGTCACCGAAGGATTTGACGGAGAAGTCTCTCTCCGGGTTGACGTTTATCAGGTGTGCATCGGCCTCGTTGGCGCCGGTAACGCCGTTTATAATCCCTTTGACGCTGTGATCCGCAAGGATAGTGCACGTGAGGCCGACGGGTCCGGCAAACCCCGACGGGGCGCTAGTCGTTTTTATGACGGTCTCCTCGTCGGCCAGCTCAATCCACTCCGCGCCGAGTTCCCGAGCCAGCTTCGCCTCGTTCAGGTCGTAATCCCCCCGCACCAGGGCCGCGATCACCCCTACGTCGGACTTGTAGATGAGGGTCTTTATGAGGTGCCGGGGCGAAACCTTGAGAAAGGAGCTCACCTCCTCCACCGTCTTCATCCCCGGTGTGGAGACCTGCTCCATAGTTTTGAGCCTGACGGAGCTTCCTGTCTCGGCTACAGCAGGCTGCCCCGTCTCCGCCCTCTCCACGTTTGCCCCGTAGGTGCACTTTGTGCACCCCGCGACGGCGTCCTCCCCCGACTCCGCGAGGACCATGAACTCGTGGGAAAAGCTCCCCCCTATTGTGCCCGTCTCCGCCTCGACGGGCCTGAAATCGAGACCGCACCTCTCGAAAATACGGCAGTAGGTGTCGTGCATGTTCCGGTACTCCTTTTCGGCGTCCTCCCCGGTGGCGTGGAAGGAGTAGGCGTCCTTCATCATGAACTCACGTCCCCGCATAAGGCCGAAGCGGGGGCGTATCTCGTCCCGGAACTTCGTCTGAATCTGGTAGAGGTTTAACGGCAGGTCACGGTAGGAACGCACCTCGCGCCCCACAAGGTCGGTGATGACCTCCTCGTGGGTGGGGCCGAGACAGAACTCCCTGTTGTGACGGTCCTTTATGCGGAGGAGCTCCTTCCCGTAAGCGTCCCACCTCCCGCTCTCCCGCCACAGCTCTGCCGGGATAACGGTGGGCATGAAGAGCTCCTGAGCCCCGGCCCTGTCCATCTCCTCGCGGACGATCCGTTCCACACGCCGGAGGGCCCTGAGCCCCAGGGGGAGGAGGTTGTAGATGCCGGCGGCCACCTTCCGAATCATCCCGGCCCTGACCATGAGTTGATGGCTCACTATCTCGGCGTCGGAGGGGGCCTCCTTGAGTGTGGGGAGGAGCATTCTTGAAAATCGCATGATTTTTAAAGATTACTTCTTTCGTGTTTTAGTTGATATAGATAATATTCAAGGGTTCGAATGAGGGATTTAGGCTGAAGACTGAAGGTTTAACGATTTTCCTAACAGCCAGCAGCCTAATAACCTAATAAAACAGCCTTCAGTCTATCCATCTGAGCAGTGTCCCTTTTCTTTAACACTTGAACCCTATACTAACTGCCCGTCAACTTTTTTACGAAAGACCCGAATAAATCAGACTTTCCTTTATAACGCCTCCTGGTTAATCTCAATCTTCGATTTATTCCTCAGTCCGGTAATCCACGTGGTGACGGCCTCCTCCTGCTTTTTGGTGAGGAGCCTCTGCCGTAATTCATCCCTCTTCATCTCAAAGAGCTTCGGGTCGGCCTCCCGGCTCTCCTTCAACGTGAAGATATAAAAGACGTTGCCATACTGCACCGGTTCGGGGTAGTAAGGGGACTCCTCTGTCAGGGTGAAGAGACCCTCCTTCTCACCGACTTCTCGACCTATCCCCGGAATGGCCCCTTCCGTCTTTGAGATGAAGCCGCTCTCCTCAATCGTGAGGTCCTCCTCCCCGGCAATGGTCTCCATGCTCTTCCCCTCCTTGAGGGTCTTCAGGAGGGTCTCGGCCTTCTCCCTGGCCTGCTGGAGGGCCCTGTTCTTTTTCACTGCCGCCAGGACCTTATCTGAGACCTCATCATAGGGGGGGAGGTGGCTGTCGATCCGCTCCACAACCTTCACAACATAGACACCGTGGGGTATCTCCAGCACACCGCTCACCTCGCCGGCATCCATGGAGAATGCCTCCTGTCTCAACCGGTCGTAGC
>JBHHXU010000284.1:0-2778 GCA_046757185.1 Thermodesulfobacteriota bacterium | reverse complement strand
CTCTCGGTACACGTTATAGCGGTTGATGTTCCTTCCGGTCTCGATGCCTCTACCGGCAGGGTGCTGGGTCACTGTGTGAATGCAGATGCAACGGCCACCATGGCCCTTCCGAAGATCGGTCTTGTCACTCATCCCGGCGCCGATTATGCGGGTGAGATTGAGGTGGTCGATATCGGCATGCCCCGCGAGCTCACCGACGATGAAAGTATACCGTGGAATCTGGCAGATAGTGCGATGCTAAGGAGCATGGTAAAAGAGCGGGCACGTAATGCCCATAAGGGGAGTTGTGGTCACATCCTCGTTCTTGCCGGTTCTCCCGGAAAGACGGGCGCCGCTTTCATGACGGCGATGGGCGCCCTGCGGAGCGGTGCAGGGCTTGTAACCGTGGGTGTGCCGGAGAGCTTGAACGGTATCCTGGAGAGCAAGACGACGGAGGTCATGACAGCCCCCCTGCCGGAGACTCCTGCGCGCACACTGGGCGAGAATGCCTATGGCGCCGTTATGGAACTGATGAAGGGTAAGGGTGCGGTCGTCATCGGTCCCGGCCTCGGCGTCAATAGTGAAGTGCGGGGCCTCGTTCTGCGTCTTATAGAGAACTCACCTATCCCCCTCATCATAGATGCCGACGGATTGAACGTGATTGCCGGTCACCTGGAGGTGTTGAAGAGGGCAAAGGCGCCGCTGACCCTCACCCCTCACCCCGGAGAGATGGCGAGACTCATCGGCAGGAAGGTCGCCGATGTCCAGGGCGACCGGGTTGGTGTGGCATCGGAGTTCGCCAGGAAGCAGAAGGTCATCGTAGTCCTGAAGGGGGCAAGAACGGTAACGGCCGGAGCTGACGGGACTGTTTTCATCAACCCCACGGGAAATTCGGGCATGGCGACGGCGGGGATGGGTGATGTCCTTTCAGGGATGATAGGCGGGCTCGTCGGTCAGGGATACGATGCACTCGATGCTGCCGTTGCGGCTGTTTACGTACACGGTTGTGCCGGGGACACGGTTGCTGAGGGGAGGGGGGAGATCGGGATGGTGGCGACCGATATCCTTGAAGAGGTGCCGTCTGTTCTGTCGTCGATAATCAAGGGTGGGTTCAGGGGAGAGGGTGGAGGTCTATCACACATCGTCCCCTGAAGAGACAGGAGCGTTAGCCGGGAGGATTGCCCCGACACTCAACCGTGGGGAGGTGCTGATACTCTCCGGTGAGTTGGGCACGGGCAAGACGACCTTCGTCAAGGGGCTTGCGGACGGGCTTGGTCTTACCGGCCTCGTCAGGAGCCCCACTTTTACGGTTGTTAATATATACAGGGGCCCCCTTACCCTTTACCACATCGACCTCTACCGGATCGAGTCCGGAGGGGAGCTTGACGACATAGGCATCGACACCTATCTCTTTTGCGGTGACGGGATCACTGTCGTCGAATGGGGGGAGAAGGTGGAGGAGGCGCTCACCGATAGGTACCTGTCGGTGAGATTCTTCCACGATAACGGCGACCGGAGACGAATTGAGATAGAGTGGACAGAGCCGCCCGGCAAGAGGTGAGGGATATGAGGTTGGATTAATGAGCGAGTATGATGTAGCCGTTATCGGTGGCGGACCCGGCGGGTATGTGGCCGCCATAAGAGGCGCCCAGCTCGGTGCACGGGTGTGTCTCATCGAAAAGGACAGAGTCGGGGGAACATGCCTCAACAGGGGGTGTATACCGACAAAGGCGCTCTATGCATCCGCAAAGGTATTATCTTCTGCAAAAAAAGCTCACGGCCTCGGTGTAAAGACGGGTGATATATCCTTCGATATCTCCATGGCCGTTTCGAGAAAGGACGATGTAGTTGAGAGGCTCGTTGGCGGCGTGGAGCGGCTCCTGAAGGCGAATGGTGTTACGGTAGTAAGGGGCGAGGGCTTTGTAGAGATGCCCGGAAAGATAGAGATAAAGAAGGGAGAGGGAAGTGACGTCATAGCCGCGAAGAGTATCATCATCGCCACGGGCTCGGAGCCGGCGATGATACCCGCCTTCAACATCGACGGGAAGGATATCCTGACGACCACCGAGGCGCTTGATCTGAATCTCGTCCCCGGGAGCCTCATGATAATAGGAGGCGGGGTAACGGGGTGTGAGTTCGCCACCATATTTGCAGAATTCGGCAGCAGGGTCACGGTGGTCGAACTCCTCCCCACCATCCTTGCAACCGAAGAGAGGCAGGCATCACGCCTCATCGCAAAGAGGTTCAAGGAAAAAGGGGTGGCCGTTCATACGGGAGTGACGGTTGAGCGTATTGAGAGGGTCGAGGGGGGCGTAAAGACCATCCTCACGGACGGTAAGGAGTTCCTGACGGATAAGGCGCTCGTTGCCATCGGGAGGTCGCTTAATTCAGAGGGCCTGGGTCTTGAAGGGGTGGGTATCGATGTACAAGATGGGTGTATCGTTGTAGATGAGAAGATGGAGACGAATGTAAAGGGTTTCTACGCAGTAGGCGATGTCGTGGGAGGCACGCTCCTTGCCCACGTCGCCTCAAGGGAGGGGATCGTCGCGGCCAATAACGCCCTAGATAGAGATACGAAGATGGATTACTCTGCAATACCTTCGACTGTTTTTACCGACCCCGAGATAGCGAGGGTCGGCATGAAGGAGGAGGAGGCGAGGGAGAAGGGCATTGAGATAAGGGTCGGCAGGTTTCCCTACGGGGCGAACGGAAAGGCCCTCTGCATGGGCGAAGAGGAGGGGTTCGTCCAGGTCATAGCCGATGCTGAAACAGAGCACGTCATCGGTTGTTCCATCATCG
>JBHHXU010000283.1:0-2779 GCA_046757185.1 Thermodesulfobacteriota bacterium | reverse complement strand
GAAGTGGCGAGCATACATCGCACGATGGCTCGACCGGCATGGTGTCTCCGAATCGACCATGGTCATGTTTACGGCCATTGCCGTAGGGGTCGGTGCGGGGCTTGGCGCGGTCTTCTTTCGCCATCTCATTGCAGGGGTTCGGGCCATCTCCTATGACGGACTGGGCGGACTCCTCCACGGGATGGCCCCCTTTCACCTCCTGATTATACCCGCCGTTGGAGGGGCGATATTCGGTCCCCTCATTTATCTCTTTGCCCGTGAGGCGAAGGGGCATGGCGTGCCTGAGGTTATAGAGGCGGTGGCGCTTCGGGGTGGACGTATCCGGCCCCGTGTTGCGGTCGTCAAGGCCTTCGCGTCTGCTATCTGTATCGGCACCGGCGGTTCGGTAGGACGCGAGGGCCCGATTGCCCAGATCGGTTCAGCATTGGGTTCGGCTGTGGGGCAGATATTCAAGCTCTCTGATGAGCGTGTGAAAAATCTTGTCGCCTGCGGCGCGGCAGGCGGCATAGCCGCTACCTTCAGCGCCCCCATCGGAGGCTCTCTCTTTGCCCTCGAGGTCATACTTGCCCAGTTTAACGCCGTCTATTTTGGCGCCGTCGTCATCTCGGCGGTCACGGCCAGTGTCATAGCCAATATCTTTGAGGGTGGAATCCCCATCTTCAGCATCCCCGCATACACGATGGTGAGTTCATGGGAGCTTCTTTTGTATGTCGCCCTTGGAGTCATTGCCGCGTTCGGATCGTTTGTTTTTTCTAAACTGCTCTACCTGTCGGAAGATCTATGGGAAAAGGTGCGCTTCCCCGAATACTTCAAGCCGGTTCTCGGCGGCATCGTACTGGGGGCGGTAGGTCTCCTGACCTACAAGGTGGACGGTTTCCCCAGGGTTTTTGGTGTCGGTTACGACACCATCACCGATGCACTTACGGGGAACCTGGTGCTCCATGTCGCCTTTTCACTCATTCTGATTAAGATAGTGGCCACTATTATTACCCTCGGGTCAGGCGGCTCCGGTGGAGTCTTTGCGCCGTCACTCTTTATGGGGGCCATGCTTGGGAATGTCTTTGGCCAGACGGTACACTACCTCTTTCCAAACGGCACCGCTCCGCCGGGCGCCTATGCGCTGGTGGGGATGGCAGCCTTCTTCAGCGGCGCGGCCCGCGCTCCCGTGACTGCTATACTCATCCTCTTTGAGATGACCAATGACTATAACATTATTCTGCCCCTCATGCTGGCTACCGTCGTGAGCACCATGACTTCACGGCTCCTTACTCAGGAGACCATCTATTCACTCAAACTGACCAGGCGGGGGATACATCTTGAGCAGGGGCAGGATGTGGATATAATGCAGGGGGTCACCGTGGAGGAGGTTATGACCACCAAGGTAGATACCGTTCCCCTGGACATGACCCTTCTGGATCTCAGCACGGAGTTTTCCGAGACACACCGTCACGGTTTTCCCGTGGTAGACGGGGAAGGTGAGCTGGCGGGGATTGTCACCATCCAGGATCTGGAACGGATGTTTGAGACCGATACAATTATGGGAAAAACGGTGGCCGATATTGCGACAACGGAGGGATTGGTCGTAGCCTATCCCCACGAGTCGATGCAGATGACGTTACGTCGCCTGGGAACCCGCGATATAGGCAGGATGCCGGTCGTTGAGAGTGAGGGGTCTCGTAAGCTGGTCGGTGTTGTCCACCGTAAGGATATCGTCGGCGCCTATAACCACGCTATGAGCAAACGGGCGCACAAACAGCACAAGGCGGACCTCCTCCGTCAGGGACGGGTGGATAACGCGAATATGGCATGTGTGAAGATTCCCCCTCACGCAATGGTTGTCGATAAGCGGCTCAGCGCGATCGATCTGCCGGAGGATTGCATCATTGTCTCTTTACGACGGGGGAGCACGCTCTCTGTGCCGAAGGGCGATACCGTTCTCCATGCGGGCGATATGGTGGAGGTTTTCGGCATAGCAGACAAGCTGCAGGAGGCGGTGATCTACCTGACTCAGGAGGAAGAAGATAGCAGGCCGGGATAGCCTGTCTGTTGCGGGGGATAGAAACCTCTCTCTTATGATGGGTTGTACCGTTATCTGGATGGGGGTAACCGGTTAATATTTCAAACTATTATGGAGGTAAGGGAATGAAGAGGTATCGCATCCATGCATTTATCTGCCAGGGGAAGCACTGTTCGCGGAAGGGTTCGGAACGGCTCTATGATGCCGTGAAGGAGCGGATATCCAGAGAGGGGCTGAAACATGAGGTCAGGGTATCAGCCAGTAGTTGCCTGAAGGTATGTAAAGAGACGGACAACGAAGGTGAGCTCTGTCCCGCCGTCGTACTCTATCCGGAGGGGACATGGTACAGGAATATATCCCTGGATGATATCGATGATATCTTTGAGAGACATATAAAAAACGGCGAGGTTATAGAGAGGCACCTCCATTTTCGACTCCCCTAGTATAATATACTGTTATGTGCTCATGAAAGTAAACGACATATGAATACACCAATTTGGCTGACAATACTGGCTGTGCTGTTTTCTGGAGTGGCGGCGTCTCTAGTCTCTACAATAGTCTCTATAAAGTTCTACGTCAGGCATGAGAAAAGAAAGGAAAAACTGGCAATTCTACGGGAGGTTATGGGAAACCGTCATGGCTTAACTCATGGCGGTAATTCAGAAGCTAACGCACGTTTTTTCCAGGCACTGAATTCAGCATATGCAGTCAGTAGCGTCCAAACGTTAATTTAGAAAAAGTTCTAACTCATTGAAATATAGG
>JBHHXU010000282.1:0-2781 GCA_046757185.1 Thermodesulfobacteriota bacterium | reverse complement strand
ACCCATCAAAACCGTTACTTAATATCTTCTCCTCGTCGCCCCTCATAGCGGCGGCAGTCAGGGCAATGACGGGGATCCCCCTTGTCCTCTCCTCCGCCTTGAGACACTTCATCGCCGCAGTCCCGTCCATCTCGGGGAGATGGAGGTCCATGATGATGATGTCCGGAGTATCCGTCCGCACCTTCTCCAGGGCATCTCTGCCGTTGTCAGACTCTGAAATTTCATAGCCGTGGGCGTTCAGGACATCCCTTATGAGAACCATGTTCATGAAATTGTCTTCAACGATGAGGACCTTCTTCATCCCTGACAATCTCCTCTAGTCATTACTGTCCTCTCTCTCACTGTCGCAAGCTCTGGCTTTTCCCATGACACGTGCAAGGAGCGTGTTCAAACCTCTATCCTCTATAACCGCAACCGTCTCCTCGATGACCCTCTTCTCACCGGGTGAGAGATCCCTCCCCACCTCCCCCTTCTGTTCCACCTTCTTCCCCCCTTTGACCTGCCCCAACCTGAAGACGATATCATCGACGGCGTTGTGACCAAGCCGCTCGTTTATCCGCCCTCTCACGTTCTCCTTGAGGTGCATCAGCTCAGCCATCCACGGTGAAGAAGAGACCGTAACATATAATTTCCGCTTGATGAGCCGCCTGGGTTGTGCCCTTCGTGCAATCTCACCCCCTACCACATCATCCCACACCTTCAGGATGGTGTGCTCATTAAGCCGTTTGCTTATCCCGAGCCTCCCGAAGGAGCTCTTGAGGATATCACCGACTCTGCTGGGTGTAATTCTCACCTTCTCAACCTTTGAGTTTGACCCTTCGCCTGTAACGCGCCCCTACTATCTGCCCTGCAACAGCACCGGCAAGGATTATAGGTATGAAGTGAAAGGTAACACCTGCCAGTTTCCTGAAATAGATGATAAAGGGTATGGGGAGGTGAATGTAGAGGAACCAGAGGAATGAGAACTTCTTCGTATCCTCCCTTAAATAACCAAAGGGGAGATTCGCAACCAGCGCAATCAGCGTTATAAATGTGAGTATTAGAAGAAAATTATCCGTCATAGAACAGGCATGGTAATAAAATTTGTGGGCTTGCCACAAAGGGGGCAGGAGTTAACCCATAAACACCCTTGAGGTCAAACCCGTTAAAAGTGTATACAATTTACCCTAAAAAGTCAATCCCGGACGGGAAAAGGGTGATACCTGTTTCCATTAGCACCTTAACAGGTTATAATTTTTGTTGTTACCTTTTCGCTCATCAAACAACCGGCTCATAACTTTAAGCAATGCAGACCAACACTCCCTACATACTATCAGACTACAGGTACATCCTTGAGGTGTCGCTTGGATAACCATAACGTTGCCGCAATGCTCAAGAGGAGAGGCTTTACACTACTCTCCGCAAACCCGGAAGAGAGTCTCATCCTTCCACCCAACATGGAGGAGTCTCTTGAGAATGAACTCTACGAACTGCTCAAAAAATACTCGTTCCGCATTGTTATCAGGGATGTCATAAAACAGAGGGAGTCTTTCGGGATAGCAGACCTCCTCAACTATTCGACAAGAGAGTGTGTCGAGGGATATATAGCTTTCCTTATCGGATGCGGCATTGTTGATACGATTGGAGAGGGCCGTTTCAAGCTCAGTGCAACCTCGCTCACCAGCTTCGGCGATACCCTCGAGTGGTTTATTGCAAAGGTGTTCGAGAGGGAGTTCGCCTCCCCCGCCCTCTGGGGGGTGAAACTCGGCGGCGGGAAGGCGGGGGGCGATTACGATGTCGTCACATCGGTGGAGGGGAGACTCGTCTATGTCGAGGTAAAATCGTCGCCGCCCAAGAACGTCGAGGAGGTGGAGGTAGTATCATTCCTCAAAAGGGTAGAGGAGATCATCCCATCGATGGCCATATTCCTTGAGGATACCCGGTTGCGGATGAAGGATAAAATAGTCCCCTTCTTTGAAGGGGCCTTAAGGAAAAAGAATCTCACCGTCACGAGGCTCCATGATGAAACCTTCTCAACGGATAACAGGCTTTTCATCACCAACAGTGCCCCCGACATTGTCACCAACATCGGCTTCTGCATCCAACATCACCTGA
Source organism: Thermodesulfobacteriota bacterium (assembly GCA_046757185.1). Lineage (GTDB taxonomy): Bacteria > Desulfobacterota > GWC2-55-46 > S146-70 > JAUXIU01 > JBHHTR01. The sequence continues at coordinate 687 of JBHHXU010000282.1, read as the reverse complement.
AATCAGAGGGGTTCTGGTGATATGCCCTACGTTCAACGGATCAGAAGGGCGCCTGCACTACTGCTCCGCCATACAGATAGATATTAACGTGATGCACAACAGCAGTGGTATTACTGGAGGGGGGAAGGCGGCTTTTTCGCCACCACCCCTTCGAGAAACTTGCCGGTCTGCTCTATAATCTCCGTAGCAGTAGGCTTATCCTTAAGAACAACCATCCTCTTGGCATTTACCTTAATCTTTGTCGTTGCGGGGGTGATGATTTCAAGAGTGATGTATATCTTCAGCCGTTTCGTCTCAGCCGTAATCTTTACCTTGTCCTCTTTATGCTTCCGCTCAACCACTTCGATGTCCATCTTTTCCAGCGCCTTCTTGTTTGCCCCTTCAACCTCTTCGATGGGATAGCTGAAGGTCTTATAGGCAACGTTGGTAATGGTATAGGCAACCCCGCCGCCTGCACCGCTCAACACCGCGGGGATGAGCGCCGTTATCGCAATTGGTAAGGCGCCACACCCGGTTATGACGAGGAGAAGGGAGAGAACAATGAGCTTTTTCAAGGATTGTGAATGGATGTGCATCCTGGTTTTTTCCTCATGGTGAATAGCACAAGCAGTTACTCCATGACCGATTCACTTTATATCCCAAAAGGGAGGGGCTGTCAAGGCGGTGAAATCTTGCGCCTTTTTGTAT
>JBHHXU010000281.1:0-2807 GCA_046757185.1 Thermodesulfobacteriota bacterium | reverse complement strand
GAAGACGATATCGCACCTCTCATCCCTGCGCCTCAACTCATCCGCCACCGACAGGGCCGGAAAGAGATGCCCCCCTGTGCCACCCCCCGCTATGACCACTCTCACACCTCACACCCTCTTTTATATATATTCAGCAGTATTCCCGCCACCGTCATGTTCACCACCAGGGACGTCCCGCCATAGCTGATAAAGGGGAGGGGGAGCCCCTTTGGTGGGAGAAGGCCCATGACTACCCCCATATTAATCACCGCCTGGAGTATCACTAATGAGGTCAGACCGACTGCCAGGTAGGTCCCGAAGAGGTCTGGCGCCTTCAGGGCAATCTTGATGCCACAGAGGAGGAAGAGAATAAAGAGGCATATCACAACCACCACACCGATAAAACCGAGCTCCTCACCGAGAATGGAGAGGATAAAATCGGTATGGGCCTCGGGGAGGAAGAAGAGTTTCTGGCGCCCCTCCCCTAAACCGGCCCCGAATATCCCCCCCGATCCGAGGGCGAGGAAGGACTGGACCATCTGGAACCCGGCCCCGTCAGGGTCCTTCCACGGATCGAGGAAGGCGAGCATCCTTTTTACCCGGTACCCCGCATTCATCACCATATAGTAGAGGAAGGGGAGGGCGAGCATCACCAGCGTCATAAGGTAGGCCAGTCGTACCCCACCTGTAAACATCATAATAAAGGCCACCGCTGCGAGGACCATGGCAGTCCCGAAATCAGGCTCAACAAGGATCAGGAGGACAGGAAGGGCTGGGATGACGATATGGGGGAGGAAACCGGGCGAGAAGCTTTTTATGCTCTTCTGCTTTGCCTCAAGGGAGTAGGCAAGGAAGATGACCACGGCAAGCTTTGCCACTTCAGAGGGCTGAAAATTCACCGGCCCAAGACTGACCCATCTCCTTGCCCCCCCCACCTCGAACCCCACACCGTTGATAAAAACGAGAGAGAGGAGGATGAGGGAAAGTATGAGGAGCGGATAGGTCACTCTCCTGTAGACCCTGTAGGGGATATACATCCCGCCGATAAAAGAGACAAGCCCCACGGCGGTGAAGAACAAATGTTTCCTGAGGAAGAGATACTCATTGTCATACCGCTCCATAGCAACGATGTAGCTGCTCGAATAGACCATGATAATGCCCGCCACCACCAGAAGGAGGGTGGTGAGGATCATTATCTTGTCTGTCTCTCTCACCCTTATCACAGTCGATGTACCAGTCTCTTGAACTGCTCTCCCCGCTCTTCAAAGTTCTTGAACATATCGAAGCTGCTGCATCCAGGCGAGAGGAGCACCGTGTCTCCGGCGGCACACCGTGAAGAGGCGAGGCGTACCGCCTCCTCTAGTGAATCGGCCCCTACCGTCTCAATCACCCCACCGAGAGCGCTCCCTATCTTCTCCTTCGCCTCGCCGAGGAGGATGAGGAGTTTGAGCTTCTCCCTCACCGTATTCTCCAAAAGGGAGTAGTCCCCCCCTTTATCCCTGCCCCCCGCAATGAGTATGACCGGTCCCTCCAGCCCCTCCAGCGACTTGAGGAGGGCCCCCACATTGGTCCCCTTTGAATCGTTGTAATAGGTGACGCCGCCGATATTCCGCACCGCCTCCATCCGATGGGGGAGGCCGCCAAAACGCTCCACGGTTTCAATAATCACCTCCCTCGATATGCCGCACTGCCTCGCCGCCCCGATAGCGGCCATGACATTCTCCAGGTTGTGTCTGCCTTTGAGTTTAAACCCTTCCGTCGGATACCGCTCCTCCCCCTCCTCACCGGCATAGACGATCTCACCGTCCCTATAGAAGAGCCCCTCTGTAGAGCTTCCGGTGAGACTGAAGGGCACCACCCGTGTGCGCTCCGTTATCTCCGCCATCCGGGACATGATCATCGGGTCATCGCCATTCACAACGGCGACATCGTCGCTCTTCTGGTTCTCGAATATCCTGAACTTCGCCGTGCAGTACTCCTCGATGGAGGGGTACCTATCCAGATGATCGTCGGTCACATTGAGGAGAAGAGCAACTCGGGGCCTGAACCCCCCTATCCCCTCGAGCTGAAAGCTGCTCACCTCCACGACAATCGTCTCTGCTCTCCTTCCGGAGAGGAGATACTCGATGAGGGGGACACCGATATTCCCGCCTACAAAGACCTCTCTTCCCGCCGCGTTGAAGACCTCTCCCAGGAGGGTTGCGGTGGTCGTCTTCCCGTTCGTGCCGGTTACCGCCACGATGGGGACATCGATGAAGCGGCCTGCAAGTTCTATCTCACTCATCGTCTCAATACCGGCTTCCCGCGCCTCTCTAAGAAGACTTAACCCGTAGGGGACACCGGGGCTTACCACAATGAGGTCGGACGAGAGGAAGGTATCGGCGTTATGACCGCCGCACTCTATCGTCACCCCTATCTCTCTAAGAGAATCAACACCGAGTATAGTCTCCCCATCCTTACTATCCGTGACGGTCACATGAGCGCCCTTCTCGACAAGGAAACGGGCGGTCGCAAAACCGGTCTTCCCGAGCCCGACAACAAGCACCTTTTTATCCTTCAGATTAATCATCCTAAGTAATCTTTCTACGCTACCTTAGCTTCAGGGTACTGATGGCGATGAGGGAGAGTATGATGGCGATAATCCAGAACCTGACAATGATCCTCGGCTCGGGCCACCCCTTCAGCTCAAAGTGGTGATGGATGGGGGCCATCGCCAGGATCCTCTTCCCCCTCAGCCGGCATGAGCCGACCTGGAATATCACCGAGAGCGCCTCCACGACAAAGATCCCGCCCACAAGGACAAGGAGCACCTCATGTTTGGTAATGAC
>JBHHXU010000280.1:0-2823 GCA_046757185.1 Thermodesulfobacteriota bacterium | reverse complement strand
TGGAGGCGTGCCGCCTCATGAGGGAGGTCCTCATGGAGCAGTTAGCGGAAAAACAGAAACTGATGGACAGGTTTGAAGAGGAGTCAACAACGGGATAACCACCGTCGGTCAAGACAGGTTGCCATTATCATTTCAAGGGAGGTAATTATCATGCGTGTAGAGAGATATCTGAGACTCATAGCCGGAACATTTGTTCTTCTTAGCCTGCTCCTTGCGAGGTTCCACTCGGAGTATTGGCTCCTTTTTACCGGTTTTGTCGGACTCAACCTGCTGCAGTCGGGCTTCACCAACTGGTGTCCGATGAAGTCCATCCTCAAGTGGACGCTCTGTAAGGATGAGAACGAACCCCATGGAGTCGGACAAAAGTGCTTACGATGAACCGGTTTAGAGGGATTTGCCCGGCAACGTTGACAGGCAGGGAGCCTATAAGATGATTCTCCACAAGATAGTAGAAAAATCACTGAACCACCCGAAGGCGGTGGTTATCGTCTACGCCCTTCTGTCGGTGCTCTTCCTCATCCAGTTCCCGAAGATAACGATCGACACCGACCCGGAGAGCATGCTCTACGCCGACGAACCGGCAAGGGTCGCGCACAGGGAGTTTAAGGCGGAGTTTGCCCTCCACGACACCATTGTCGTCGGCGTAGTCGATGATAGTGTGCCCGAGGGGGTATTCACCCCGGAGACCCTGAACCGCATAGCCGCCGTAACCGGTGAGATCGCAAAGATTGAGGGGGTCATTGCCTACGATCTCATGAGCCCCACCACCACCGACGATATCGAGGGGAGTGGCGGCGTGCTGACGATCGAGCCACCCATGAAAGGTGAGGTATCGGAGAGAACCGAGGCGCTCGCCGTGAGAGACAGGGCCCTCGCAAACCCTATCCTGAAGGACATGCTTGTCTCAGGCGACGGCAAGGCCGTGGCCATTGCGATACCTATCGAGGAGAAGGACCAGAGCTATCGTATAGCGAAGGAGATTGAGGAGATAGTAGAGAGGCATCGAGGGACCGAGGAGTACCATATAACGGGACTGCCGGTGGCCGAGGACACCTTCGGTGTTGAGATGTTCAAACAGATGGCCATGTCGGCGCCCCTCGCGGGGTTCATCATCTTCCTCCTCATGCTCTTCTTCTTCAGGAGGGTTTCACTCATCATCTCGCCCATGATCGTCGCCATGATGAGCATCGTCTGGACAATGGGGCTTCTCATCGGGTTGGGCTACACGGTCCATATCATGAGCTCGATGATTCCCATATTCCTGATGCCCATCGCCGTGGTCGACAGCATCCACATCCTGAGCGAGTTCTTCGACGAGTACCGGGGCGGGGGAGGCAGGAAGGAGACCTTCCTCAAGGTCTTCGACAAGCTGATGACCCCCATGCTCTATACCTCGGTAACTTCGGCAGTTGGCTTTGCCTCCCTCCCCTTAACCCCCATACCGCCCGTGAGGGTATTCGGGCTCTTCGTGGCATTCGGGATCATGACGGCGTGGTTCCTTACCCTGACCCTCATACCTGCCTTTACGATGCTCTTGCCGGAACGGTTCATCGCCGGCCTGGCGACGGGGCACAAAACGGGACGTAAAGGCCCCGACAGGATGGTCATGGTCCAGGAGGCGCTCGGCCATCTCAGCACAAGGCGCAGCCGGTGGGTGCTAGTTCTTACCCTCCTTGTCCTTGCCCTTTCAGCCTGGGGGATAAGCCTGACGGTCGTGAACGACAATCCCGTCTACTGGTTCAACAAGAAGCACAGAATCCGGGTGGCTGACACGGTCCTTAACGATCACTTCGGCGGCACCTATATGGCCTATCTGGTCCTCGAAGGCAAGGATGCGGGCATGGTCAGGACACCGGAGACCATGGCCTATATTGAGAGACTCCAGGGTCACCTCGCCTCCATCGACGTCGTCGGAAAGACCACCTCCATCGCCGACGTTGTCAAGAAGATCGGCTATGAGCTGAGGGACAGGGAGGAGGGCTCGAACGTGATTCCGGATAGCTCCGCGGCCATAGCACAGTACCTCTTCCTCTACGAGATGAGCGGCGACCCGGAGGACCTCTACCACCTTGTCGACCCGGACTACAGAAAGGCGGCCCTCTGGGTGCACCTCAAGAGGGGCGACAATCTCGACATGAAAAGGGTGGTTGAGAGTGCGGGGGATTTCATGACTGAGAACCCGCCACCGGGCGGAATGAAGGCCGACTGGGCGGGACTTACCTATATCAACGTGGTCTGGCAGAGCAAGATGGTGGCCGGCATGTTAAGAGCCCTTATGGGAAGCTTCGTCATCGTCCTGATTATCATGATCATACTCTTCAGGTCCATTCTCTGGGGCCTCGTTTCGATGATACCGCTGACGGTGACCATCGCCTTCATATACGGACTCGTCGGGTGGACGGGCAAGAGCTACGACATGCCGATAGCGATCCTCTCCGCGCTGACCCTCGGTCTTTCGATAGACTTTGCCATACACCTTGTACAGCGCACACGGCAGATCTTCGCGGAGAAACGGAACTGGGAAGACACCATAGAGACTCTCTTCGAGGAGCCGGTACGGGCCATAATCCGCAACGCCGTTGTTATCGCGGTCGGCTTCACCCCCCTCCTCTTCGCCCCCCTTGTCCCCTACAGGACGGTCGGTTTCTTCATGGCGGCGATCATGGCGGTAAGCGGCGCGGTTACACTGGTGGTGCTCCCCGCCATCATGGTGGCGCTGAAGAGGAGACTCAAACCTTAAACCTTCAGGAGGCAGGTTACGATGAAGAAGATTCTTATAATAATTCTCATGCTCTTTGCAAGTCCCGCACTCTCTCTGGCTCT
>JBHHXU010000279.1:0-2823 GCA_046757185.1 Thermodesulfobacteriota bacterium | reverse complement strand
TCCGCCACAAAGAAGGGCTGGCTCAGGAAACGCTGGATCTTCCTTGCCCTGGCAACCACCAGTTTATCATCCTCGGAAAGCTCATCCATACCGAGGATGGCGATGATGTCCTGCAGATCCTTGTACTTCTGGAGGACCTGTTGCACCTCCCTCGCGACCCCGTAGTGCTCGTCGCCCACTACCTGGGGTTCGAGGATCCTCGAGGTTGAGTCGAGGGGGTCAACGGCCGGGTAGATGCCGAGCTCCGCGATCTGTCGTGAGAGGACCGTCGTGGCGTCGAGGTGGGCAAAGGTGGTGGCCGGCGCCGGGTCTGTCAGATCGTCCGCCGGGACATAGATGGCCTGAACGGAGGTGATGGAGCCCTTGGTCGTCGAGGTAATCCTCTCCTGGAGCTCCCCTACGTCGGTCGAGAGTGTCGGCTGATAACCGACGGCGGAGGGGATTCTGCCGAGGAGGGCCGAAACCTCGGAATTGGCCTGGACGAATCTGAAAATGTTGTCGATGAAGAGGAGGACATCCTGTCCCGCTTCATCCCTGAAGTACTCGGCTACCGTCAGGGCCGTGAGGGCAACCCGCGCCCTGGCACCGGGCGGTTCGTTCATCTGACCGTAGACGAGGGCCGCTTTGTCGATAACCCCGCTTTCCTTCATCTCGAGCCAGAGGTCATTTCCCTCCCTCGTCCTCTCTCCAACGCCGCCGAAGACGGAAAAACCACCGTGCTGCATGGCGACGTTGTTGATGAGCTCCATGATGAGAACCGTCTTGCCGACCCCGGCGCCTCCGAAGAGACCGATCTTCCCACCCTTGAGGTAGGGGGTGAGGAGGTCAACGACCTTGATGCCCGTCTCAAAGACCTCCATCGTTGTCGACTGCTGATCGAAGGTGGGGGCCGGCCGGTGGATCTCGTAGCTCTTATCGCTCTGTACGGGCCCCATCTCATCCACAGGCTCGCCGATGACGTTGACAATCCTGCCGAGGACCTTTTCTCCAACCGGCACCGATATGCCGCCCCCCGTATCCCACACCTCGGCGCCCCTCACGAGACCGTCGGTGGAGTCCATGGCGATGCACCGCACCGTATCCTCACCGATGTGCTGAGCAACCTCAAGGACCAGGTTCCACTCCTCGTCGCCTATACTTGTGTTGGTAACCTTCAGGGCATTATAGATGGGGGGAACCGTCCCTGGCGTAAACTTCACATCCAGAACAGGGCCGATTATCTGACTAACGTGACCGATATTTCTCTCTTCCATCGAAACCTCCAAAACAATCGTATTGTGTAGTGTGTTAACGTATTTTTACTGTATCTGATAGGTAGTATGTGTCACGCACGACGCATCACGCAATACATCTAAAGGGTTTACCCCTTCAACGCCTCCGCTCCGCTGATGATCTCCATGAGCTCCTTGGTTATCGCCGCCTGCCGCACCCTGTTGAACTGGAGGGTCAGTGCGCCTATCATCTCTTTGGCGTTCTTTGAGGCGGAATCCATTGCCGTCATCCGGGCGCCGTGCTCGCTCGCAGACGATTCGAGGAATGCCGAAAATATCTGTCCCTCTACATACTTGGGAAGGAGCTCCTCCAGTATGGCATCCTCCGACGGCTCAAAGATACACTCGGCAGGGGGTTCATGCACCTCTCCCCCCTCCTCTTTAGCGGGTGCAAGGGGAAGGAGCTTCCGGATAACGGGCTCCTGACTGAGGGCGGACTTGAACTGGCCGAAGACAATATGGACTTCGTCCACCTCCTCAGTCGTGTAGGCGTTAATAATGTCTCTCCCGATCCCGGCTGCAACGGTGTAATCGGGTCTCCCGCTCCCGAAGGGGCGCTCCTTCCTTATCGGCGTTCTCCCCCGTTTGAAATAGTCCATCCCCTTCTTCCCGACGAGATTGAGCCCAATCTCGTAATCACTGCTCTCCCTGATAAACCTTTCCGTCGCCCTGATGATATTGCTGTTAAAACCCCCACAGAGCCCTCTGTCCGATGTCAGGACGAGGAGTTCCACCTTGCCCGCCCCCCGTGAGGCGAGGAGAGGGTGAACGTCCGGGGATGTCTTGCTCGATAGAGCGGCAATCACCTCCTGCATCTTCTGAGCGTAGGGACGGGCATCCACCACATCCTCCTGGGCACGTCTCAACTTCGCCGCGGCCACCATCTTCATGGCCCTGGTAATCTGCTGGGTATTCTTGACACTCTTGATGCGGCGCTTTATGTCCTGTAGTGTTGCCATACTATATAGTCCGGTAATAGACCCTTCACATGGAAGGGCCTCTGGTCTTTTACGGTCCTTTCTCCAACAAGACGTACTACGCCGTAAAGAGCCCCTTGAGCTCGTCGAGGGCCTTATTCATCTTCCCCTTAAGCTCGTCATCGAGGGTCTTCTTCTCCGTGAGTTCGGTGAGGATCTCAGGGTGGCGGGTTTCTATAAAAGTGTACAGTTCCTCTTCATACTTTTTCAGGGCAGAGACCGGATAGTCATCGACATACCCGTTTGTTGCCGCATAGATGATGAGGACCTGCCGCTCGACCGAGAGCGGTTTATACTGCTCCTGCTTGAGAATCTCCACCAGCCTCCCGCCGCGGGCAAGCTGTCTCTGTGTCGCCGGGTCGAGGTCGCTCCCGAACTGGGCGAAGGCGGCAAGCTCCCTGAACTGGGCCAGATCGAGCCTCAGGGTACCCGCAACCTGCTTCATGGCCTTTACCTGGGCGCTCCCGCCGACACGGGATACGGAGAGTCCCACGTTGATGGCCGGCCTGACACCCGAATAGAAGAGGTCCGTTTCGAGGAATATCTGCCCGTCGGTAATGGAGATTACGTTGGTC
>JBHHXU010000278.1:0-2829 GCA_046757185.1 Thermodesulfobacteriota bacterium | reverse complement strand
GACCCGTATACGCTCCTGCTCCTCATTATTAAAGTGGTTCACCACCTCCTTCAACGTAATGAGGGTTGTCGGACAGGCCGCCGGGCAGTTGGTGTAGCCGAAGAAGAGGAGGACGACCTTTCCCCTCAGATCGTGGAGCGAAACAGGACCGTCGGCGGAGTGGAGGGTAAAGTCGCCCCCCTCCGGCTCTCCACCCCCCATGACCATGGTCGGCCCTCCCCCCGCGACGGCAGGGGGAGATTTCCGTTTAACAGCAAACCAGAGCAGGGAGATACAGATCATGAGTATGCCGATAGTCAAAAGAACTCTAGCTGGTTTCATACACGCTCCTTTTGTACCGTCTTACCAATGGGGGTTCGCTCTGCTTATGGTAAATAAGTATCACGGTTCCAGGAGATTCGCAACCAGCCGTACCGCCTCGCCACTGTCCCACTTTCTGGCACCGAGTATCTTCCCCGTAATTTTACCGTCCCTGCCGATGATATAGCTCGTGGGGAGGGCCGTCACCTCGTAGCTGTTTCTCACCTTTCCTTTGGGGTCGAGAAAAACCGTGAAGGTTACATCGTGCATCCTGCAGAACTCGCCCACCCTGTGCATCTTCCCTCTGTCGCCCGCAATTGCAATAACGGCAAACCTCTTCCCTTTGAACCTCCTCCAGAGGGCCTCCATCGCCGGCATCTCATCACGACACGGGGCGCACCAGGTGGCCCAGAAGTTGAGGAGGATCACCTTTCCCTTAAATTCGTCAAGGCTCCTCTCTGTCCCATCAAGGTCGGTCAGGGTGAAGGCCGGCGCCTCCACCCTGATTCTCGGTTGTATGACACCCATCTCCGAGAAGAGGTCCTCTCCAAGGGCAGGACCGCTCAGGATAAACAGTAACCCCAATACGGTAAGCGCCCCTCTCATCTTATGGATGTAACACATATAATACTCCTTGCCTACACCCACCCTACCTCGAATGTCCCTTGAGATAGTTGAGTATGGTGTCTTTCTCATCTGCCGTGAGGGGCGTTACCCCCTTGAGCACCATCTCCTTTTCCATATTGTCCATGATGTGGTTCCACTGTTCCGCCTTATGTCTCCCCGGGTGGGGGACGGAGTGACAAGTACCGCACTTTAACGCGTAGAAGACGGCTGCCGCCGAATCGGACTCCGGCAGGGGTGTCGGCCTGCCCGCGCAACCGACGGCAAGGATACCAACAGATATCATAACAGGTAAAAGATATTTCATGACTTATGCCTCCTTAATAGAAAATAGATACCGTCTTTCCTGCTCGTTAAAACCCGAGCCTGCTCGCCCCCGCCTTCTTCTTCCCGGTATGCCGGATGCTCGACGGCGTCGGGATCTCGACATACAAGGTCAACATCACCCGGTACTCCTCTTCAAGCTGGGGCCCGTTCAGCCGCTGGTAGAGGGGTACCCCAACATCGAATTCGACGATATGGAGCGGGAACGGCTGCCACTGAACCCCCGCCGTCAGGGAGACCTTTTTGCCGCCGTAGTTATCTTTATCATATAAAGGGGTTGTGAAACGTTGGGCCATAGGTCCAGAAGCTCCTGAACTTCCTGAATCACCAGAGGCTACCTCATCCATCTCTCCCCTTATCGTCCCCCAGTAGATACTGTTGAGCTGGAGTTGAAGCACCGTGTCGTACCGTACCTGATACATCGTATAGAGGTCGAGACGATACTCGTCGCCGAGCCGGTAATCCCTGGAGTTGTCGTACCACCTTCCCGTGTAGATGAGGTTCGCGCCCCACCAGAGGGGGGACGATGAGCCCTGATAGAGAAGTCCGATCCTCGGGTCGAAGGTCCCAGAACCGAGCTGCATGCTGTAGGGGAGCTGCTCGGTCTTTCTCGTAGCTACGGGGTGATTCGAGTTCTTCTCATTTATGGAGCCCGTCGGGAGACTCAGCCCAACCATCAACGAAAACTGGCTTGTCGGAATCAACGGGTCGTCGGCAAAGAGGCGGTACTTGGTCATAATCATCGTATCGGCCATCCCCTCGGACTGCATGGTAAAGCCATCCATACCGGTCATGCTCTTCATCATGGGGCTGAACTTCATATCCATGTCGTTCTTCTTCCACATGAACATGAGGCCACCGAAGAGATTATCGGTGAAGCTGTACCCCACGGCGAGGTTCGTCATAGACATATCCATCGATGTCGGTATGGCCATGTACCCCCCCATGGGCGGCATGCCGAGGATATCGTCCGGGTTGACCGTATCTGTCCCGTCGAGGAGCCCCTCCATCCTCATGTACATGGGGCCGAACTTGAGGCGGAACTCATTCGTCTCGGGAACACCGCCGCCGAGGATCGTGAGGGGCATGTTCCCCCCGCACTTCCCGCAACAGAGCCCTATGTAGGCGTGAGCGGAAAGGGGCCAGATGGTCATAATAAAAAACAGTATAAGAAGATATCTCTTTTTCATAAATAACTACCTCTCTTTCATGGATAAAGGTTATCAATTCTTCCGATCATGCCGTCGCACACAAAGATATCTCACTCAGGCACGCATAGAGACGGGATATCCCGTCACGGCGACACAGAAATGGAGGTGACGACACCCCATATTCGCTGCCACCGTGCAGAGGCGCACCTCTACGCCAACGGAATAGTCCAGGCTGTTAATGGTTTGATAGTATCGGCGGTCTTTACTGGAGGGCCGGTGGTCGTTCAGGAACGGGAATAAAACTATTCGTGAAGATTATTGCTGTAGATGGAACGGCATGGAAATCCAGTTCGGTAAAAGGGGAGAGGGCAGCAACCCTCTCCTTGAGCGATGCTACATCTACAATCGGTGCCGTTACGGCATGTCTGCC
>JBHHXU010000277.1:0-2830 GCA_046757185.1 Thermodesulfobacteriota bacterium | reverse complement strand
GCCCCGGCAAGTGTATAACCACCTACTACCAGTGCCAGGGTAATGAGTATCTCCACCTGGTAGTTGTCAACACTCTTCAGCATCCAGTAGCTGACCATTCCCAACAGGAGACCGAGGATTGCGCCCCCTATGGCCTCCTCGGCAAATAAGAGGCCGACTTCACCGGCGGTTATCTCATGCCCGCCGGCAGCGATGCCGAGGAGGACGATAAAGACTACCACGCCGATGCCGTCGTTAAAGAGGGACTCGCCGACGATCTTCGTTTGCAGGCTCTTCGACGTCCCCGCGCCTTTCACGATGCCTATAACGGCAATCGGATCGGTCGGCGAAATGAGAGCCCCGAAGAGGAGGCAATAGATGAGGGGGGGGCCTGAACCTTCAGGAGAGTGAGAACGAACCAGGTCAGCCCGCCGACCATGAAGGTAGAGGCAATTACCCCGACCGTGGCGAGGGAGAGAATCACCCACTTCTGTCGGGCCAGGTCGTTGATATTGATATGGAGGGCCCCGGGAAGAGGAGGATACCGAGCATGCCCTGCAGAAGGACCTTTTTGAAATCGATGCCCCTCAGGAGTTCCACCGCCTCGCCTTCAATACCGACCCCCAGCCGGCCGAGGCCGATGAGCCCGAGCGACATGAGGAGTGAGATGAGCATGACCCCTATCGTCGTCGGCAGATGGATGTATCGATAGTTGATGTAACTGAAGAGGGCCGTGAGTGTTATGAGGATGGCGAGGAGACTGTAGAGGTCCATAGGCGGTAACTGATCAAACAATTTATTAAAGCTTACAATGGTTTTTTGCTTATTGATATTGCAATATTGTTAATCTGTGCAATTACCTTGAAACTGCTTTTACCACAGAGGGCACAGAGAAATCTATCGATATCAAAAGAGGGTGGGGTGGTGGGATAACATCTTCATATATCATTTAGCTTGAATATCATGTCACAATAAAAGTACCATCCCCGCATGGCATGATCGATAAGACTGGCTTGTCCGAATACATTTTATCATGTATTATCTCGTGAAAATGAAAGAAAGAGTATATTCAAGGATCATCATGGCTATGAGAAATTCATAGATGTCGTGAAGAAAATAGTGGATAAGTTTGGCTTGGAAATCCATGCTTTTGTTTTGATGGCAAACCACTACCACCTCCTGCTTTCGAACCAGGGAAGCAAACCTTTCAAGATCATTACAGTGGCTGGGGCTTAGCTATTCCGTTTGGTTCAATCGCGCACACACTAGGGACTCGATGTGAAAACTAAAACAACAGATTAAACCGACAGCCCTTGCCTGATGTTTTAAATCCTGATAATCTGTGGAAAATTGATTGACACAGTTCTTAATTTGAAAAGAAGTAGTTTTGTGCAAGGTCAAGGAAACCGAGGGCCCACGCGGAGGTGTGCTGTTTGTACGCCGCACAAGCAAGCCCGATGATTGACGCAGAAATTGTGCAAAAGGACAATTTCCGGATATTAAAGTCTCTCCTCGACCTCTTCTTCCCCCCATCATGCCCAATCTGCGAAGAGGGGAGAAATGACGGTATATGCCCCTCCTGCATGGCTGGAGTGCGGCTCATCCGGTCTCCTCTCTGTTCACTCTGCGGTCTCCCCTTCTCCTCTCCCGTCTCATTGGACCACCTCTGCGGCGACTGTATGAAGCACAGGAAGGCTTTCTCCGTTGCAAGGAGCGCCGGAACATACGAGGGCAAGCTCCTCGAGGCCATACATCTCCTGAAATATAAAGGGAAAACCGCCATTGCCCGCCCTCTCGGTGCACTCCTTGCCCACGTCATCGACGGAAGGAGCTACGACATCATCACCCCCGTTCCCCTCCACAGGAAAAGGCTGAGAGAGCGGGGGTTCAATCAATCCCTCCTCCTTGCACGAGGAGTGGCAAAGAGATTGAAGGTTCCCGTCGATTATCTGAACCTGAAACGGATACGGGCAACAACACCTCAGATCAATCTCAGCGGGAACGAACGAAGAGTCAATGTAAGAAAGGCCTTTGAGGTCGGGAACGGGGTGGTTTTTTCCGGCAAGAGGGTCCTCCTCATTGACGATGTCTATACTACTGGGGCGACCGTATCGGAGTGTTCGAAGGCCCTGGAAAAGGCCGGGGCACGGGAGATTGGTGTATTGACCCTTGCCAGGGTAGTGAATTTGTGATACCTGATAGGGGGCGCCGCGGAGAAGGCTCCCGGACAGGAAAGAACACCCCCATACCCTCATGAGACGGCAGAAAGAGAAGACCCTCACCCTCACTCGACTCAAAAAGATACTCCCTGGATTGAGAGAAGAAGGGAAGACGACGGTCTTCACCAACGGCTGCTTCGATATCATCCACGCCGGCCACGTCCGGTACCTCTCAAAGGCCAGGGGGCTGGGGGACATCCTGATCGTCGGGCTGAATAGCGATGCCTCGGTGAGGAGGATCAAGGGGAACAGGAGACCGGTTGTCCCCCAGAGAGAGAGGGCGGAGGTCCTTGCCGCCCTGGAGTGCGTAGACTACGTGGTCATCTTCAATGAACCGACCCCCCTCGCCCTCATAGAGGCGATAGAGCCCGACATCCTTGTCAAGGGTGCTGACTGGGCGGGGAACGACATCGTCGGCGCTGATATCGTTAACTCGAAGGGGGGGCGGGTCGCCCGGATGAGGCTCGTCCGGGGGATGTCAACCACGAACATCATCCAAAAGATCCTCGAACTCCATAAAAAGTAAAAGGCGGTCACGGGCGCCTCTCTCCCGTGACCGCCTCATCATCCTGCTACTGACCCTATCTCAGCAGTCGAAGTAGAGGGCAAACTCGTGAGGCGTCGGCCTCAGG
>JBHHXU010000276.1:0-2837 GCA_046757185.1 Thermodesulfobacteriota bacterium | reverse complement strand
CTGCCGGCGTAGCTCAGTGGTAGAGCAGCTGATTCGTAATCAGCAGGTCGGGAGTTCGAGTCTCCCCGCCGGCTCCAATCGTTATTTAAAACGTCATTCACTGCTTCCCATTATACGGAATGAAGGTTAAAGGGTGATGAAAGGATTGTTTTTTTCTGTATCTTAGCGTATTTGTTAACTGTTGTCATGAAAATTCATTATATTTCTTCCCTTTTCCCTTGTCAAGGCATAGATTTTTTTATGCGAACGGGCGGTAACGCCTTTAGGTGACAGTGAATGGAACAGTCGGTAAGCGATTATGTCATAGGCGTGGATCTTGGGGGGACGAACCTCAAGATAGGCGCCCTCCTTTCCAACGGTGAGGTGCTCTACAAGAAGACCGTACCCTCTCAGGTGCAGGGGGGGAGGGATGGTGCGGTCAAAACGATTCTCAACGCCGTAGAGGATGTGAGGTTCCACGTAAGGGGCAAACGGCTTGCAGGGATCGGAATCGGCATCGCGGGGGCGGTCATGCAGCAGAGGGGCATCGTTGTGCAGGCGCCGAACCTGCCGGGGTGGACGGGTTTCAATATTGTCGAGGAGCTGTCAAAAACACTGCCCTTCCCCATTGTTATCGACAACGACGCCAATGTCTTTACCCTCGGCGAGGGGTGGCGCGGTGCGGCACGGGAGAGCAAGAACTTCTGCTGCCTTACCCTCGGCACCGGGATCGGCGGTGGTCTCGTTCTCGATGGCAGGTTGTGGCTTGGAGTTGATGGCACTGCGGGTGAGGTTGGACACATCGTTGTTGAGCCCGACGGCATTCAGTGTGAGTGCGGGGGAAGGGGATGTCTCGAGATGTACGCCTCGGCGACAGCTCTCGTCAGGATGGCGCGTGAGGAGGGAGAGGGGGAGCAACTCACGGCGGACGATATAGCACGCTTGGCCAGAGAAGGTGACCGGCGCTACAGGAGCCTCTTTTCCCGCCTGGCACGTTACCTTGGCATAGGCATGACGGACCTCGTCAACCTTCTCAATATTGACATGATTGTCCTGGGAGGAGGACTTGCGGGGAGCAGCGATCTCTTCCTCGATGATGCGAGGGAAGAAATGCTAAAGAGGAGCTTCTCCGTTCCCGGTGAGAGTGTAAAGGTGGTTCCGGCGGAGCTGGGGAGTGAAGGAGGGATGGTAGGTGCGGCATTTCTGGTCCTGAAGGAGGGGTGTTAGTGGTGATACAACCATAAGCTCTATTGCGTAACGGGAATGATGTTTGTTTAAATAAAGCGAGTAATTGCTGAAATAAATGTAATAAATAAGTTTACCATTCCATATTCTTTCTATTGACGACATCCGCTGTTTTGGTTAATAATATAAGTTCATGAACAGGTAGCCCCCCTGAAACGAAATTTATTAGGAGGTAAAGTTATGAGATTATTACAGCGCCTGTTTAACTCATCTGAAGCTGATGAAACCCTCCCGCACCTTGTTACGCAACCTGAAACGACATATGCGGGAACCTCCATTCCCCCCATAAAATACGGCCTGCCAAAAGAGATTGAATCCATCTGCCCGGAGTGCTTCAAGAATATCCCGGCAACACTCTATCCCGAGGGAGGCAAGGTGTGGATACGAAAGAGCTGTGATGAGCACGGAGATTATAAGGACATCTTCTATGGCGATATCGACCTCTACTACCGGTGTGAAGAGTACTGGTATGGCGATGGTATGGGAATAGAGGAGCCTCCGATTAAAGGTGCAACTGCTTGCCCCGATCAATGCGGCCTCTGCAACATGCATACGAGTCACACCGGCTTGCCGATACTGGACCTGACAAACAGATGTAACCTGACCTGCCCTGTCTGTTTTGCAAACGCAAATGCCGCCGGGTACCTCTACGAGCCCTCCTTTGATGAGGTTATGCAGATGCTCAAAAGCCTCGCCAACCAGAAGCCGGTGAGGGCCAACAGGGTGCAATTCTCCGGTGGGGAGCCTACGGTGAGGCCTGATTTTTTGGAGATAGTCAGAAGGGCGAAGGAGATGGACTTCGATTATATCCAGGTGAATACGAACGGCATAAAGATGGCGGATATGGAGTTTGCCCAGGCTGCAAAGGAGGCGGGGGTGGAGAACCTCTATCTCCAGTTCGACGGGCTCACCGATGAAGTTTACAAGAAGACGAGGGCGAGGTCGCTCCTCGACTACAAGATGAAGGCGATAGAGAACTGCAGAAAGCTGAGGATAGGGGTCATTCCTGTCGTGACACTCGTCAAGGGCTTTAACGATGACCAGGTTGGTGACATCGTTCGCTTTGCGGTAAAGAATAACGATATCATACGCGGCATTGCCTTCCAGCCGGTATCCTTCGTTGGACGTTACAGTCAAAGTCACAGACTCGAGAAGCGGTATACCCTGGCCGACCTAGCGCGGGATATAGAGAGGCAGACCGGCTATATCGATGTCATGAGGGACTGGTTCCCCATAGGCGTCACCTCTACCATATCAAGGCTTGCGTCTTCACTCATGGGGAAGCCGTGTTATACGCTGACCCTCCACCCCCACTGTTCACAGGGGACCTATTTGTATATAGGTGATGATGGCAGTGTTAAACCCATCAGTGAGTTTATCGATATGGAGCCGTTCTTGAGGGAGCTTATAACCCTTTCGAGGGAGGTTAAGCCCTCTCGGTTTGGCCTCCTCTCGAAGGTCAATATCCTTTACCGCCTCAAGAGGCACTTCAAGCAGGAGAAGGCGCCGAAGGGGCTCACCTTCGAGAAGTTCCTGGAGAGCCTTGAGGGGTATCAGGAGAGAAGTCTCAGGAAAAACTATGTCGATGAGAAGGTTGAACAAGACCGCTATTA
>JBHHXU010000275.1:0-2866 GCA_046757185.1 Thermodesulfobacteriota bacterium | reverse complement strand
ACAAGGGTATGGTTCGGGCTTCTTTATTTATGTGTTAATGGGACAGCAGTGATATGTCTTATAAAATGTTGCGGAGGTCTTCTCATGGCCGATGAAAAGCAGTTCCTACGAATAGACAAGGAGCTCGTTATTGTTTTCCTCCTTGTTATTATCACGGGAATGCTCTACTTCTTTGTCAGTAACCAGAGGGCCTTCCTTAACTTTTTCTACCTTCCCGTCCTCATGGGCGCCTACCTCTACGGGAAGCACCACGGGACCTACTCGGCGGTCTTATCGGTGGTAATGATATTCACTCTCGCCTATTTTATCCCGGAAACCTTCTTGGCGTCCGCCACCCCCACAACCACCTCCAAATGGGCTGATATCGCTACCTGGGGCGGTTTTCTTATTATTACAGGGTATGCAATGGGTCTCCTCTACGAGAAAAAGGAGGCACACGCAAGGGAGCTTTCGACCACCTATCAGGGAATTATCACCATGCTCTCCCTCGTCATCGACTCTGTCGACCGTTACACCCAGAGCCACTCGTACCGTGTCTCAAAGTATGCAGAGCAGATCGCGAGGGCCGCGGGACTCCACGATACCGATGTTGAGGACATAAGGATTGCCGCCCTCCTCCACGACCTGGGCAAAATCGGCGTCAGCGCCGAGATACTCAACAAGATAGGGGGACTCTCGGAAGAGGAGATGAGGGAGATGGCCAGCCATACCAGCAAGGCCGCGGGTATCCTGGAACCGGTGGGGGGGAAGGTGCTGAAGATTCTCCCCCTGATCCTCGGCCACCACGAACGGTACGACGGGAAGGGGTACCACGCCCTCATGGAGGATTCGATTCCCATCGGCGCAAAGATTATCGCCGTTGCCGATGTTTACGACGCCCTGACCACCGACAGACCCTACAGGAAGGCCCTCACTCCCCTGGAGGGGAAGGAAGAAATACTGAAGGGGGCCGGCACCCACTTCGATCCGGAGATTGTGAAATACTTCGAACAGGTCTTCCCACGGTTGGAGACGGAGGAGCCGATGCTCACCGTGCACTGAGCATCCCCGCGCCGGACTCCCTCTTTAAAGAATCTCTCTGCGTCTCCTGATTCAATACCCATCTACGACGAGGCCTAAGTACTGCCCCTCCCCTGAAGAGGCCCTCTATTCAGGCCCCACCGGTGAACAGGGATTGGGCTGTACAGACATGTTGATTGCCTCTGTAATGAGTTCGGTCGAACTTTTGAGCATTTCGACGGCTTTCTTCGTTTTACCCTCCTCCATTAACCGGATAGCCTTCCTCCTCAAGGTACGCCCCTCCTTCAACGCCATGCCGGCATCCCCCCTGCCGTCCTTTACCAGTCCGGAGGCAAAGAAGAGATAGGTCCCGTTGTGCTTTAACTCGTAAGAGAAGAGATCCTCCTGACTGCCGCTGCTCGGTTTCGGGAAGGAGATAATCCTCCCCCTCGCTCTGCTTATCTCCTTGACACTCCCGGTCGCACGGGTGTATGCCTCATTGATAGTGCTGAGGGCCTCATCGTAGAAACCCTGATCCATATTTGCCAGGGCAAGTCCGAGGCTGTCCTTCGCCTCCTCGAGGAGAGTCCGTGCCCTCCTGTTCTCCCCCTCGCCGAGCATCCGCTCCGCCGTTCTTATAAAGGTTCTCGTCTCGAGGGTCCTCCTGTTAATGAGCGCCACCTTCTTCTCCTCCTCCTCCCTCCTGTTCCTGGCATACTCCTCCTGTATGACGAACTCCCTCATCGAGGAGCCCCCTCCTTTGACGAGAATAATCGCATGGATAACCATCTGCGTAGATTCCGAGAGATCCTCGATGGCGCGATCATAGAGACCGGCATCATAGTGGTTGACCGCCTCTGCCGTCGTGGACTCGGCCAACTTTAGGAACCTCTTTGCCTCCCGATGGTCGCTCTCCCCTACGATAGTGTGGGCCGCCTTCAGGAAGTACCTGTTCGTAGCGAGCCGGTGTTTTACCTCCTCTATGAGCTCCGCGGTGTTCCTTGTACCGGAAGGCCCTATCCTTTCCTCTCCATGGACCCCTTTGAACGGCAGAAGTACCATGAAGACCAAGAGCGACACCGTTACCTTACTGAACATGCAACCTCCACTACTCTGTATTGATTGAGTGATTCAGAAAGAGCTTCCTTCTCTATAACCTGAGTGGTTACTCCTTAGTTTTCATCCGGAAATTGCCCTTTTGCCAGGGTCCGAATATATAGGCTTTTAGTGTATAGGCTGTAGCTGCCAGCCACAAAACATTCAGTCTTCAGCATGACTTCGGGATAACAGTCTCTTTTTTGCGCTGGAAACAGACCTCATCTCCTGAGGGAGTGCCTGTATTCGTCCATGAAGTGGTAGAGGGAGCTCTCCACTACCTTGACCGCCCCATTCACGAGGTGACACCGCCCGGAGCCGGGGAGTATCTCACAGAGATTGCTCAGGGCATCCAGGTCCGACCGGGTACCCCTTCCCGTATCTATCCTGTCCAGGAGCATGGATATGTAGAAGGTACCCGTCTTGCACGGAGGACACTGACCGCAGGAGGAGTGCTCGAAGAAGCGCACATACTCGGCAACACGCTTGACGATCCCCGTTCCTTCGGAGATGACGATCAGGGCGCCCGTTCCGAGGCTCGAACGGCGCTCCTTGACGGAGTCGAAGTCGAGGGGAACATCGAGGTCTTTCTTGGAGAGTATGGTATTGGAGGGGCCGCCCATAAAGACCGCTTTGAAGGTCTTGCCCTGGAGCATACCGCCTCCGTAGTGAAAGATAAGCTCGGACAGCCTGGTTCCCATGGGGAGCTCAAAGACACCCGGGTCTATAACATCACCGCTCAGAGAAAAAATCTTGGTGCCGGCGGCATCTC
>JBHHXU010000274.1:0-2867 GCA_046757185.1 Thermodesulfobacteriota bacterium | reverse complement strand
CGCTTATCCCGTCCGCACCGACGTGGTAGGAGACGCCAAGGGACTTAATCCACTCCACCTTCTCAACGAACTGGAAGCCGCCCTTCGCCCTGTCAAAGGCAAAGAGGAGGTAGAGCGACAGCGCAAGGGGGATGGCGGTCGCCACCACCGCAATGCCCCGTATCAGGTTGAGGTTCTCCTCCTTGACAAAGAGGAGGATCAGCACCGCTATCGTCGGGGCCAGGATAATAGTCGTTATAATGGGAAAGTTTTCCATCTAACCTCCAAAGAGAGCGTGTCGAACCGAGTCCCTGTGCCGTGCTGTTATGCAGTATCTGTCTATTAACATCACTTCAAATATCCTCCCTCTTTGCGCCATACTCTTACCCCACCGCAAAGAAGAGGAGGAGGAGTAGCACCCCCCCTATCATGATAAAGGCGTAGTGTTGCACCTTGCCGGTCTGTGAGAGGCGCAGCCCCTTCCCAAGCTCCCTCGTTATATAGGCCAACCCGTTGACCCCCCCCTTGATGATGAGGTCGACCTCGATAAAGTTGACCAACCGTGCTATGCCGTTGTATATCTTCCCGACGACGATGGTGTCGTAGAAGTGGTCGAAGTATAACTTATTGACCAGCGCCCTGTGAATGCGGGGGAAGCTGATAACGAAACCGTGGGCGCTGACCGACCCCTTGTAGTAGAGTTGGTAGCCGAAACCTATCCCGGCAAGGACAACAATGGTCGAGAGGGAGGCGGTGAAGAGGCTGAAGTGCTCCGCACCGTGTCCCCCGCCGTGACCGTGCCCTCCGCCGCCGATATAGGTGCCGAAGTTTGTCTCAAGCCACGGAAGCCCGATAGCACCGGAAACCACCGCAAAGAAGGCGAGTATGATGAGCGGTATCGTCATCGATGGGGGCGACTCGTGGGGATGGCCGTGGTAGCGTGCCTTCCCGAAGAAGGCGACAAAGCAGAGCTTCGCCATGAAGAGGGCCGAGATGAAGGCGGCGAGTATGCCCATAAAGAAGAGTATGTAGTTTCCGGAGCTGAGGGCCGCGGAGAGTATCTCATCCTTGCTCCAGAAACCGCTGAAGGGGAATACGCCCGACATGGCCGCGGCGCCGAGGATGAAGGTGACCGCCGTTATCTTCATCTTCGGATAGAGGTTCCCCATATCCCATATCTCATTCGAGTGAACGGCATGTATGGCGCTCCCCGCTGCGAGGAAGAGGAGGGCCTTGAAGAAGCCGTGGGTTGTCAGGTAGAACATACCCGCCGTAACACTTCCGACTCCGACAGCCATAACCATATAGCCTAGTGACGAGAGGGTGGAGTAGGCGACCACCCGCTTGATATCGCTCTGGGCAAGGGCGATACATGCAGCCATTAGGGCTGTGATCCCCCCGATGTAGGCGATGACCATCAACGCGGCGGGTGGCGCCGCGTTGAGGATAAAGGCGATACGGGCCAGCATGTAGACGCCGGCGGCGACCATCGTCGCGGCGTGTATGAGCGCCGAAACAGGGGTCGGACCCTCCATGGCGTCGGGGAGCCAGACGTGGAGGGGGAACTGGGCCGATTTCCCCATGGCCCCGCAGAAGAGGAGGAGAGCGCCCAGGAGGAGGGTATTCGGCGAGACGTGTCCCGCCGCGACCTCATGCTCTATCTCGCCGAAGTTAAAGGTTCCCGTCGCCACGAAGATGACGAAGATGCCGAGGATGAAGCCGAAATCGCCGATCCTGTTCACCAGGAAGGCCTTCTTCGACGCGTCGGCGGCCGACGGCTTCTCGAAGTAGTAGCCTATCAGGAGGTAGGAGGCGAGCCCCACAAGCTCCCAGAATATGAAAATCTGTATAAAATTATTGGAGAGGACAATGCCGAGCATGGAGAAGATAAAGAGGGAGAGACAGGCAAAGAAGCGTGAGAAGCCCGGCTCGCCGTGCATATAGCCCCGTGAGTAGATGTGTATCAGGGAGCCGACGAAGGTCACGATGAAGAGCATCAGAAGACTCAGAGGGTCGATGAGGGTTCCCAACTCGACATAGAGACCAGGTATATTGAGCCAGGTAACGCTCTGCTCTATGGCGTGCATGTGGGGGTGTCTCAGCCCGTAGAGGAAGTGGGGGATCGATATGACAAAACAGAGCACAATGGCGCCGATAGAGATATAGGAGCTCAACGCCTTGTTCCCCCTCGTAACCAGGGTGATGATGATTGCGGACGCAAGGGGTATGATTAAGAGGAGCCAGGGGTTCATATCAGTGCCTCATCTCATTAAGTTCATCGACATAAACAGTTCCACGCCGCCTGTAGACGGCAACCAGTATGGCAAGTCCCACACCGACCTCGGCCGCCGCCACCGTTATGGTGAGTACCACCAGGACCCTCCCAGTCATCGACTGGAGGTAGTGAGAGAAGGCAACGAGGCTGATATTCACCGAATTGAATATGAGCTCAAGGGACATGAGGACGATTATGATATTCCGCCTCATGAGGACACCGGCAAGTCCTATGGCAAAGAGGAGGAGGCTCAGAATGAGATAGTATGAGAGTGGAACCATTACCCTACCGTTCTCCCTTCTCTTTCATGGCGAGTATAATCGCACCGATCAGCGCAACCAGGAGCAGTACCGACACCACCTCGAAGGGGAAGAGGTGTTTGGTAAAGAGGAGTTTTCCGATTACCTCCGTGTCAAGCGCCAGCGCCTTCTCGGTATAGGGGCCTAAAGGAGCAGAGAGCTTCCCCTTGAAGATAAGGTACCCTACCTCAAGAACGAACCCAGCAACCACGAGGAGCACCAGCGGGCTCCCGTGATAGATTCGTTCTCCTAACTCTTCCCGTCCAAGCTTGAGGACAAGGACTGCAAAGAGGAAGAGGACGACGACCGCCCCC
>JBHHXU010000273.1:0-2875 GCA_046757185.1 Thermodesulfobacteriota bacterium | reverse complement strand
CGGCGGCCATGGGGTACGATGGCAGGGTGCGGACGGTGCGGAAGGCATCCTACCGTGAGGGGTGCCGGACGACGAGGATTATCAACTCAGAGGGGTTGGACAGAGGATATAAAGCCACTTTTCTATCTTGTTCCGTTACCGCAGTTGCGGAGGAGGGCGGTGACGCCCAGATGGGGTGGGAGATGGGGTGTGGTCATCACATTACGGATCTCGATGTCGTGCAGGTCGGTGAGAGTGCGGCGAAGCGGGCGGTCAGCATGCTTGGGGCTCGATCGATGAGCCCGGTCAGGTGTCCCCTCCTCATTGAGAACACGGTGGTGTGTGAGCTCCTCGATGTCCTCGGCGCCTCATTTCTTGTCGAAAATGTAGAGAAGGGAAAGTCCATGCTGAAGGGGAAGAGGGGAGAAAGAGTGGCTGCCGATTCAATCACCATTCGGGACAATGGACGTCTCCCCGGAGGGTGGGGCTCCGCCCCCTTCGATGGCGAAGGTGCGCCGACACAGACAACGCCCCTGGTGGTGGAGGGGGTCTGTCACGGTTATCTCTCCGATACCTACTGGTCGAAGAGGAGCGGTGAAAAGGCAACCGGCAATGCCGTCCGGTCAACGTTCAGGAATCTGCCGAGGGTCGGCACGACAAACCTCTCCATGGAGGGGAGGGGGCCGGGGGTCGAGGCTCTCATGAGTGGAATGGAGAAAGGGTTTTATGTTACCGATCTCCTGGGGGTTCATACGATTAACGCGGTGACGGGAGAATTTTCTCTTGGTGCGGCAGGATACCGGGTAGAGGGTGGGAAGATATCGTTCCCCGTGAGGGGGATGGCCCTATCCGGTAACCTGCTGGAGCTTCTCCTCAAGATTGAGGAGGTGGGGGACGATGTAAGGTATAGAGGGAGCATCAGCGCCCCCAGTATCGTTGTGAGCGACATGGAGGTCAGTGGGGCGACATGAAGAAATCACTGGAAGAGATAGAGGGCATCTTCAGATCAAATGACGCCTTCGGCAGCGTGGATAAAGGCGACATCGTAGACCTGATAAAACTGGGCGACCTGAAGACGTGGCTGAAGGGGAGTCAGGTAATCAGTAAAGGTGAGACGGGGGAGGCCCTCTATGTCATTCTCACCGGGAAGGCGAAGGTGACCCTCTACGGAGAGGGGGGGAAGGAGATTGTCCTGTCGGTAATCGACGGGGGTGATTTTTTCGGAGAGATGTCACTCTTTGACGGGGAGCCGAGATCGGCCAACGTAGAGGCCATGGAGAACATGGAGTGTCTCGTGTTGAAGCGGAGGGACTTCCTCAGCTACCTCAAGGAGCACCCCGCCGTCGCGGTCCAATTGCTCATTTATCAGACGAAGCGGTTGAGAGAGGCGGATAGAAAGATAGGGGGGCTCGCGCTGCTGGATGTCTGTGGGAGGATTGCCAATACCTTCATCGGCCTTGCGGAGAAGGAGGGGAAGGGAGATGATGTTACCCGCATTCGCCGTATTACCCATGAGGATATTGCCGCCATGATAGGGTCGTCGAGAGAGGTGGTGAGCAGGGCGCTCAAGAAGATGTCCGAAGAGGGGTACATAGGGGTGGAGAAGGACAGTTTTGTCCTCTATCTGGGTGAGTTTACGGAACAGTAGGGTAGTGACCTATATCACGGATGGTTCTCGTACATGAGTGATAGAAATGGTATTAGATTATAAGGTCTTGACAGTTCGGAGCATTTCATGCTAAAGCATTTCAGACATCCATAAGTGAGAGGAGGTTCGGGTTGGAAAAGAAGCGCTTTACGATAGTCATAATGCCCCAGGACCCATCAAAGATACGACAGATTAAGGTTCCCATCAATCTATGCAAGGGGGCGGCTGCCATTGCCGGCCTCTTTATAATCGGCTTCACATTTATGGTGTATGATTATACAACCCTTCGTTTCAAGGGAAGGGAGTTGAACCGTCTGAAAAAGGAGAACATTGAGCAGAAGATTCAACTACAGGAGTTTTCGAGCAAGATCGGGAGCCTTGAGGCACAGATGGCAAAGCTCAGACAGTTTGATAAGAAGCTCAGGATAATCGCAAATCTGGAGAATAGTAATCCATCGGAACGCCTCTATGGCGTCGGTGGTCCATCACCGGAAGAGGATGCTGCCACGGCACTGAGCAACAAGAGGGATGTATTGGTACAACAGATGCACTCCAACCTCGATCAGTTGAATGCGGAGGCCTCGACACAGGAGAAGAGCTTTACCGAACTTCAGGAGCACCTCATGAAGCAGTCTTCCCGTCTGGCATCGACACCGTCGATATGGCCAGCAAGGGGGTGGGTGGCGTCGACCTTCGGTTACCGGACATCCCCCTTCACCGGGTTGCAGCAGAAGCATGAGGGCATCGACATAGCCAACAGACTTGGAACCCCCATTATTGCGCCTGCGAACGGCGTTGTCATCCGTATAAAACGTGAGGCGGGGCTTGGGAAGAATCTGACCATCAGTCACGGCCGCGGGATCGTGACGAAATACGGCCACCTCTCAGAGATCCTCGTAAAGGTCGGACAGAGAGTAAAGAGGGGTGACAAGATTGCCACCATGGGGAATACGGGGCGCTCTACGGGACCCCATCTCCACTATGCGGTGGTGGTAAACGGCGTCAACGTCAACCCCTTCAAGTATATCCTCAACTAATCCCTCCGGGACACACCATTTTTTCTACCTATTATGTTGAAGGAGTACCGGAGAGATTTCTCTGGAGCTCTGTTAGTTGTGCAAGATGCTTCTTCTCCTCCTCGATGAGTCGTGTGATAACTCCCTTGTCTTTATCCGTGACGACCTTTTGCAGCTCGTAGTAGAAGAGGATGGAGTCCTTTTCCATATCGATGGCTGTCCTGACGGCATC
>JBHHXU010000272.1:0-2878 GCA_046757185.1 Thermodesulfobacteriota bacterium | reverse complement strand
CATAGGAAGGCCTCACCTTTATTCGGTGAGAGGTGTCTGCTCCTTTAATACTATTTGCTATCCCCTCGTGACAATGTATGTTATGGGCATTGGCCTGCTATTTTACAGGAGGAACTGTCGTTTTTCAAAGAATTATTGATGATTAGTCAATTGGGTAATAAGGTTTGACTCGCAGACCACTATTTGATAATCTTTTAGGGAGGTTACGATTTTTCTGTTTACAGAGGAAAAATGATTCTTCATAATAACACGGAAATAGTAAACAGGGGGGGGACTGCTTTCGCACAACTCCTCTTTGTTGTTTTTGCGGCAGTCCTTACCTGTGTCGTCTATTTCAGTACGACAGGTGCCGGGATTTCCGCAGCCGGGGGCAGAGGAACACCACGGCCGGACGAAACCTCGGCAGATATCGGGAAGGCAAAAGAGCACTTTGAAAGGGGGATCCGCTACTCCCTCAACAGGGAGTATGACAAGGCAATCGTAGAGTATCAAAAGTCCCTCCGGTACAATCACCATGCAGCCGTGGTGCACAGCAACCTCGGTTTTGCCTATTTCGATAAGGGAGATTACGACAAGGCAATCGAGTCGCAGAAAAATGCCCTTAAAATTGATGGCGCAAACAGTAACGCCTATTACGGCATCGCCATGGCCTATGAAAAGAAGGGGCTGAAAGACGATGCCATTAAAAGCTGGGAAAAATTCATGGAAATCGCTGAACCGCACACATTATGGTGGAAAAAGGCACGACAGAGGTTGAAGCGATTACAGGCTGAGAAAGATATATAGGAAAACGTGCCTTCTCACATAATTATACAGTGAAATCAAGACATTCCTCCGTCACAGGAGATGGAAAGGGAGAAAGCCCATCAAATATAGGCTTCTTCATAAAATTCATACCGCCCCTGGTGGTCTTTATCCTCACGTTCTGCATCTACCTCAACTCCCTCGAAAACCCCTTTCATTACGATGACCAGCACTCCATAGTTGAGAACTTCGCACTCAGAAAAATTGAGAATATCCCGCAGTTTTTTGTAGACCCACAGATGTTCAGTGAAAGCCCGGGCCATACCATGTACCGGCCGGTCCTTCTCATCTCTTACGCCATTAATTATTACATCGGTGGGATGAATGTCGTCGGTTTTCACATTGCCAATAACCTCATGCACGCCGTCAATGCCGTTCTGATATTCCTGATTGTCGCACTACTCATGGGGAAAAACCGTTCAGGGGGTATCGACCTCGGGCGTAAAAATACTTTCCCCTCTCTCCCTCCCCTCATAGCTGGGCTGGCATTTGGTCTCCACACCCTCAATACCCAGGCGGTCAACTATATATCGAGCAGGTCGGTCCTCCTCGTCACCCTCTTCTACCTCCTCTCATTTTATCTCTACATAAGGTTCCGGAGTTCCGAGGAAAAACCAGCTCTGATACTCTTCTATACTCTCTCCGTCGTCTGTTATGCCCTCTCTCTTTTAAGCAAGGAGATCGGCATCACACTGCCGGTGATGCTCATCCTCTACGAGTTTCTCACCCCCGCTCAACCTATTCAGCTCGGCAAGGAATTGATACCCCTAACCAGCAGAGTTGCAACCACCGGGAGGATATTCCTGAAATACCACATTCCCTTCTGGGGCGTTAGTTTTATCTATCTGGGCATCAGGAAGGGACTCCTCCGCGGCTCTCCGGTGGGAATATCGGTGCAAAATCTGGTCGAAGGAACCGGTGCTGCCCGGGGAGTCTATGTCAATATCATGACCCAGTTGAAAGCGGATGTGCTCTACCTTAAGCTCTATTTGCTTCCCACAAACCTCACCCTCGACAAACTCTTCCCTGAGGTGACATCACTATCCGAACCCGGCTTTCTCTTTGCCCTCTCCATTATCATCGCCATTCTGGCATATGCAATCTGGGTTTACAAGAGTATCCCCCTCCTGTCACTGGGTCTGGTCTGGTTCTTTATCGCCATTACACCCGTTACCATTCTACCCCTCAACCTCATCTACAACGAGCACAGGACCTATCTCCCCATCGTGGGATTATCTATTGCCACAGGCGTCCTCGCACAGAGGGCCGTTAGTTTCCAGAAATATTTTATCATTCTCTTTGCCCTCTTCGTGGCCCTTAATGGGGCTGGAAGCATCAAAAGGAACAGGATATGGGGGAATCCCGTCAGGCTCTGGAGCGATGTTGTCAAAAAGAACCCCTTCGCCTACGGCGCCCTCAACACACTGGGGAACTCTCTCGCAGAGGAGGGCGACTACGACGGGGCCATGGAGGCGTACAGAAGGAGTATGGCCCTGGCCCCCACGTGGGAGAGAACCTACTATAATATAGGGATGACTCTGAGCCACAGGGGGGTCGATGAAAAAAAGGCCGAGTATCTTCGGGAGGCTATTACCTATTATGAGAAGGCGCTTAAGCTCCATCCTTCCTCATACCGGACATACAACTCAATCGCCGTAAACTACTACATTATGCGTGAGTATGACAAGGCGCTCGAATACATAAACAGGGGGTTGGAGCGCAACCCCGATTTCCCCTATTTCTACAGCAACCTCGGGCTTATTCTCTCGGAGGGGTTCGGAAAGAGGGAAGAGGCGATAGAGGCGTACAGGAAGGCCCTCTCCTTCGATCCAACCTGGGTATTTCCGAGAGAGCGGCTCCGGGAGCTGGGGGTTATCTCTTTGGGCCCAATACTGGACACGGCACAACATAGAAGGGTACAATAACCCTATAATGGAGAAATCAGCATGGTAAAGGCTCCATCAAAGGAGCGCGGAGAAACCGGCTCCATCGACGTAAGCATCGTCATCCCCGCCCACAATGAGGAGATGAATATAGGAGGGGTACTCGATGGGATCATGGAGATAAAAAAAAA
>JBHHXU010000271.1:0-2879 GCA_046757185.1 Thermodesulfobacteriota bacterium | reverse complement strand
GATTTCATTGGTGGCGAGTCTCACCATTGTTCCCATGGGATAAACACCGAGCATATTGACAAAGGACTGGAGGATGTCCGGATCAAAATGTTTCCCTGAGAGGCTGTTTAATATCTTTATTGCCTCCGCGGGGTGATAGGGCCTCTGATAGACACGAAGGGTCGTGAGGGCATCGTATGCATCGGTAAGGGTGACGACCATTCCCAGGGGGTGGAGCGGTGAATCTGTCTTTGGGTAGCCGCTTCGATCGTAACGGATATGGTGCTCATAGACTATTCGTGCCGTACTCTTATCCAGCCCCTTCATCCGTTCGATAATCTGTGCGCCCAGCACCGGGTGTTCCCTGATCTTCTTCCACTCGTCCTCACTGAGCCCTCCCGGCTTCTTTATGATGTCTTCCGCTACTCCCGTCTTGCCCACGTCGTGAAGGAGCCCCCCGATACCGGCCGCCATGAGCTCCTTTTTGTCGTATTTCATGCTCTGAGCAAGGGCCAGAGAGAGGATGCTCACATTGACCGAATGGTTGTACAGGTAGTTATCGTAATTCTTGATCATGGTGAGGCCGATCATAGCGGTCTTGTTTGTCAGGACGGAATCCGTCATCTCACCCATCACCTGGGTTACCCCATCAGACCTGGGAATCTTGCCGAGGCGCACTTCGTGCATCACATCCTGCACAACACCTATTGTATCGTTGTATATCTCTATAAGGGTCCTCTTTCCAAACGGTATGGATTTCAGGGTAATGTGCTTGACCCCCTCTTGGTGGAGCTTCTTCTGCAGGGCGGAGCCCTTGATATCCTCTTCGCCTGCAAGGATGGAAACGAAGCCTGAAAACTCCCTCGCAAGGATCCCCTGTTCAAAGATGATCCCCTCTACTCCCTTGCTTTCCATCTGCTGGAGGAAGTCACCGATCTTTTCCTCGGCATCCATGATAGGGGTCTCATCAAAGACGAGCACATCCTTCAGTTTGCCGATGAAGATTCGCTTTTGGCTCTTCATTTTCAGAATCTCGGTTATGCCCTGCAGTGCCTTTGTGAGCTGTGTCGCTATTGCGGGGTGTCCGGGCGGATAGAGCCTCGTATTCCTCGTGGCGCTGTTGATGTTTCTCAGTAACGTGTCAATCCTTTCCGTATCTACCATTAAGCCATCTCCTTTAATGTTCTCTCGCAGGCGTGATGGACAATGCCCTGGGCGGTCTTTGCCGTGTGTTCAACGACCCTGTGAGCAGCCTCTCCCCCGATCTTCCCGAGTGAGACAACGGCGAGGGCGCGGAGCTCTTCATTATCCTTTTTCCCGAACCAGACCTTCTTGGAGAGGAGCCTGGTAAGTACCGGTATGGCTTTTTCGTTGCCTATTAAGCCGAGGGACTTTATTGCCTCCTTCTTCATATCAAGGTTTTCCGAGAGGGCATTCCCTTTGATGGCCAGGTCACCGAGGGGCCCTATGGCCGCGGGATCCTTGAGAACACCGAGGGCGATGATGGCATTGGGGATAAGCGACTTGTCGGTTCCCCTGAGGGTGAAGAGCAGGATGTCCGATGACTCCCTGCACGGGATCTTTCCGAGGCTCTTGATGACCTCTTTTCTGACCCGTAGTTCGGAATGGTTGAGGAGCTTGCTGAGTGCTTCTACGGATTGAGGATTTCTTATTTCACCAAGAAGAGAGACCATCTGTCTCACGACGAACCACCGTGTATCATTTAACCGTTTTTCTGCTGTTTCTCGCACTGCTTCGCCGAAGAGGAGCAGCGTATTGTAGAGAGTGCGCCTGGCGCGGGCGTCTTTTACCTCCGCAAGGGCATTGAGAAGCAGGTGTATCCCCTCCTTCTCTGAAATGAGGAGCATCTGTTGAATGATTTTACTCTTCTCTTTATCCCCCTGCCGTAATCTGTCGATAAGGTGAATTACGGTCTCTCGGTCGAGGAGCGCCCTGAGAGTATCCCGCGCTATGGAGGCAACGCTTTCCGGTTTCTTTCCCTCCTCGACTGAGTGA
This sequence comes from Thermodesulfobacteriota bacterium, assembly GCA_046757185.1. Lineage (GTDB taxonomy): Bacteria > Desulfobacterota > GWC2-55-46 > S146-70 > JAUXIU01 > JBHHTR01. The sequence continues at coordinate 884 of JBHHXU010000271.1, read as the reverse complement.
GACAAAAATACCTCCAGGATGGAGAAGACCGTATCCCACTCCTTTGCATCGCGATACTGCTCAATCTTGTCACTGATATCGCTCGCAATTCCAAGATACTTTCCGGCATCAGTCTCCTCCTTAAGCTCTCCCAGGAGCTCATGTAAGTCCTTTTCCTTCTCATCCAGGTCGTCGATACCCTGGAGTATATTCTCAATCGACTCCGTTTCGATGACCTCCGTTTCCTCTCCCCCTTTCTCCTCCTCTTCCTCTTCCTTTTCCACCTCTATCTGGAAGTCCAATGACGGTTCTTCCTGAGCCTCTTCCGCCTCCACCTCTTTAGTTGTCTTATGAACATCCTGATACTGGACGTCTTCAACGGCTATCCCCTCCACCCCTCGTTCGGCCATCTGTTCACTGACGCTCCCCTTCTGAAGGAGGGTTTCGGGCTCCTCTTTGAAGAGGGAGAGGAAGGTTGTGAGACTGCCACGTGACATGCCCCGTGAGAAGGCGACCCTCTTGATGTGTCGTAAGAAGAACTCCTTTGCGAGGCCGGTTATCCACTCCTGCGCCGACAGAATCGCCTGCTGTTCCTCATAGAAGCCCTTCTTGTCGACGGTCCACTCTATGCGTTCCTTGACGGCCAGCGTACTGGTGAAGGTTGCATAGAGAGCATTGATCGCACTCTCGAGGTTTGGATGACTATCGGGATAGAAGTGAAGTGCCTTGACAGCCTTGTTTAATTCTTTTAGGATAGTTTCACTCGTTGACATGTCATTCATATCGGCAGCAGGTTTCTGCAGAGAGCATTTCTCATTTACGTTTCACGGTGTACATGTTGAGTCAATCGGTGCACATTGGATTTTATAATAACAAAAGGGTGACCATTGTCAATTATATTGTAC
>JBHHXU010000270.1:0-2888 GCA_046757185.1 Thermodesulfobacteriota bacterium | reverse complement strand
ATAGGTATGTCCCTTGTACCTTTTATCCCAGCTGTATTTCTTGTCGGTGTAACCGTCGAGCGTCTGGAGGAACTTCTTAAACGTCAGACCGGCGGGAGCGTTCCTTGAGTTGAAGTGCCTCTTCATGATGCCGAGGAGCTTCAGTTCCGAGAATATCTTGAACTTCTTTTTCTTTGTCGTCATAGCCATGCGATCAACGTCCTGGAGAAGATTGTAGTAGTCCAGAAATTGTGTGATGGGCACGGCGTTCTTATCTTCATCGACGAAGAGAAGGGTCGCCAGCACGCAGTGATGATGGCAGGTATGGTTGGTGAGCTCTCTGCCGGTGAGGGCTTTCCCGAGCTTCAGAAAGGGGGTGGTTGAGCTCATCGGAAACCAGTCTCTGTACATATCGGTCAGTCCTGTCTGAGTCCCGACATCTCTCACCATATCCGCAAGGGTGTACCTTTTAGAGAGCCTCTCTTCCTCGGGATAACGTCCGGTAAAAACAACGGGCTGGATAGAGATACCGGTGACAATATCCAGGTTCTCGAAAGCGAGATTCATGAGGGGACCGATCTGGTGGTCGTTAATTCCCTTGAGAATGGTAGGAACAAAAACCACTCTCAGCCCGGCTTCTCGGGCCGACTCGAGAGCCTCGAGCTTGTACTGTAACAGCTCTCTCCCACGGATCTTCCTGAATATTTCATCATCAACACCATCTATCTGAAGATAGATGTACTGGAGACCGGCCTCTCTGGCCCTCTTGGCAAACTCCCTGTCTGCGAGTTTTATTCCGTTCGTTGCCACCTGTATGTGTGTAAAACCGAGTTCTTTTGTCTTCCGCACAATATCCAGAAACCTGGGGTGTATGGTGGGTTCTCCTCCCGTGTACTGTACCGAACAACCGGGCACCGGTTTTTGCTCTCTTAACTTTTCGAGCATCCTGACGATATCTTCAAACTCGGGCTCGTAGATATCCTTGTTTGAGTCTGCAAAACAGACATTGCAGGAGAGGTTACACCGCGATGTCAGGTCTATATTGGCGATCGATGTATGGGTCGTATGCATATTGCATATACCGCATGAACTCGGGCATTTCGACGCGCCGTTAACCTGAGGGTTATGAAATCCCCTGCCGTCGCCGAAGTACCACTTTTCCATCTCCAAAAACAGCCTGGCGTCGGAGAAGATGATATCCTTGAAAACCCCATGGTCGGGGCACTCCTTCACCCCCATAACCTTGCCATCCTCTTCGTAGTGAAGGCATTCAATGACCCGGAGGCAATCGGGGCAGATGGAATCGATGGTCTTGGGCAGTGAAGTGGTGATGGGCGGGATATAGGTGCCCGTTAACGTGTACTCCTCAGGTAAAGTAAAATCCTGCTTCTGGTTTGTACTATTCAATGACATATTCTCGACCCCTATCAGAAGTGTTGTTTTTAAATGTGTACGTAGTCTACTGAACAAGTTCCGTCTGACAGCTTACGGATGAGTTAGAAGCAGTTGTACAACCACTTGCCATGTTCTAACGACCTTTTCCCTCGACCTCTTCTCCACCCGTAAGAAACATTATCTGTTGTCTCTCCTGTATGCCTCGCGTCAGTAGACTCCCTCCGTCCCTCCCTTATCCTATTGGAACAAAGTTGAACCACTGGTCCGGATATCTCCTGATGTACCGTTCAAAGACCTCGACGACGGAACGGGCCGCATTCTCAGGGGTATCACCGGCCTCCTTATCGAAGAATATGAGCTTTTCGGCCACCGCCCTGTAGCCGTCCTTCTCCTTCACGACAAAGGCTGGTACAATCGGGGCGCCTGTTGCGCCGGCAAGGCGTAGAGGTCCTGACGGGAACTTTATGGTCCTTCCAAAAAAGGGCACCTCCAAACCATCCTTCACCGATCTGTCCACGAGCATCGCCACGACCTCGTTGTTATTGAGAGCATTTATAACTTCGATCCCCGCGAATGGGGAATCCCCCAGGGTTATTGTGTTGATGTTGTGATTCTTCCTGTACCTCTCGCGTATAACGTCTGTCTGCTCCATCTCGTCATGTACCGTCAGCACATTTATCTTGATATCCTGTCTTCCGAAGAATATCCCCCCGAACTCCCAGTTCCCGAGATGGGCGGTGAGGAGAATCAACCCATTGCCCCGTTCAAGGGCCGTCTCGATATTCTTTGTCCCCTCTACATACACCATCTCCGTAGAGAGCGACTCACGATCGAGTACCTTAAACCTGCCGTAATCTATGAGATACCTTGAATAATTCCTGAAAGTACTCAGAGCAAGCGAGGATATTCTGCCTGATGGGGCCTCGGGGAGGACCATTCTCAGGTTCATCATGACATTCCTTCTCGCCTTTTTGTAGACAAGGTAGCTGATGTCGGCGACCCTTTCCGCCAGCATATAGGCTATGGAGCGTGGAAAGTACCTGATACCCCATAACCCGATGCTGTAGGTAACCGGCCTCCCGAGTACATGCCGCTCTTCTACGCCTGTTTCAGCTCCCATATCCGGTTGTAAATGCTTAACATATTTTGCAATGCTATTCAAGTGAATTGCAAACTATTAAAGATTGACCTGGGGGGACAAAATTGTTATAAAGTTCAAAAAAATAGGGAGGGTAAGAGAAATGAAAAGGATATTCTATATCGTCTCTTTCATTGCCTGTCTTGTCTTACTGCGGCCCATACACGGCTCGGCGGAAGACATTTACTATGCGAGGTGCAACCTCAAGGTACTTAAAGGTTATTACATTACGTGGTTGAACTGGCAGTCCTCCCCCACCATGGTCCCGATCGGGACAAAGTTCAGGGTTGTACCCATGGGGAGCAAGGCGGAGTTGACCGAAGTCGATACAGGGAAGACGTACACCCTCGACATGGGGGCTTCCGGCAAGGAATAC
>JBHHXU010000269.1:0-2903 GCA_046757185.1 Thermodesulfobacteriota bacterium | reverse complement strand
AGGACATCGGCATTCTCCAGGTAGTAGACATTGACATTGCTGCTCGTCTCGGGGGACGGCACATCAAGGGCGGCGATCGAGCCCTTCAACCTCTCCCTCTGTTCAGGAGGCCCGACAAGTATGATGGCATTCAGGCGGGCATCGGGTATTATCCTTAGCTTCCCCAGGGCAGCCGACTTCCCCGGCTGTCCCCTCTGCTGCTTGGCGACATCGCCACCAAGCCTCGGCGCCATCTGCTGGAGTATCTGGTTGATGACATCGGCCTGGGCATAACGGAGGTAGACGATCTCGAACTCGTCATATTCGCCCCCTCGATCCACGATCCCGATAATCTGCATGATCTTTTCTATATTACGCGCCGTATCGACGACAAGGAGGGTATTCTTGGGTCCGAAGAGTGAAAGGTACCCGTTTTTGGAGATCAGTGGCCGGAGAAAGGGTATGACTTCCTGGCCGGCGATGAAGTTCAACGGGATGAGGCGCACGATATAGGTATCGTCCACCCTTACCCCCTCAACACCCGTAACTATCTCGGCCCCACTCTGCCGGGCCATCGCCGCGGGGATGATCTTATAGGCATGCTTGGTGGAGACAACAGTAAAACCCTTAATCTCAAGTATCGAGGTAAAGAGGGTGAAGGTCTCATCGACGGTGAGCTTTTTCGGGACAATGATGGTCACCTTCCCCTTGACCCTGTTGTCGTAGATAAAGTTCTTTCCCGTTACCTCGCTGATAAATTTGATAAAGGTGGCGATGTCCACATCAACGAAGTTAATCGAGACCTCACCCCGTGAAGCCTTACTATCCCTCTTAGCCCCGGGGGGATCGGCAGCCACAGTAGTACCGGTTACGGTAAAGAAGCAGAGTACCGCGAGGAGCATTGCAAGGAGCCCCCTGCCGCCGGTGGTCATCTCACCCTTCCTGAATCCCATCCTTCCCCTTTCATCACCTGTGAGAGGAGTCATCTATTAGGGAACCTCTTCCTCCTATCTCATCTGATAGTGGAAGCTCATCCTCTCTCCCCCCCTGATGAGGTCAATATCAACCTTACTCGCACCTTTAAGGCCGGAAAGTACCTGCATCGCCCTCTCGGGCGAGACAATATCGTAGTTGTTAACACGCATGAGAACATCACCGTTTTTAAGACCGATTGCATTAAAGATTCCCCGCGGCTTTATCTCGGTGACAAGGAAGCCCTCCACTTTCCCCTTTACCATACGAGGGGTAATCCTTGCATCGGTCAGGACCTGACTCATATCCTCAAGGGCCTTCATCACCGCCCTCCGATCAATAACCCATTCATTTGCGCTAACCCGCCGCGAATACCGCAATGAACGGTCTGGAGAGGAAGAGGTCACGCTTTTTCCCTCCAATTGGTTTCTCAAGCCTTGCCCCGACTCGGTTGGAACATACTCCTTCATATCCTCCTCGGGTATGGTGAACGACACCTCCCTTGCGCCCACCTCAAGCACCGCCTCCCCCTTGACCACCTCTTTCAGAATACCCGCATCGAAGACAACGTCCCCCACCCTGAAGAACTCCTCTTCCCCCGACGCCTTGTTTGAAAAGACGGCATATCCGTCCAGGCCGACGACAACACCGAGCAGAATGAGAGAGTTTGTCCCCTGGTTGCCGTAAACCTTCCTCCTCTCTCCACCCCTTTCACCCGTGTCGATGGGGATAAGCCTTTTGCTTGATGAGGGGAAGAGGGTATTTTCAATAATGGGTGCATACCGATCCAGATGATGCTCAGCGGAAGGGGGGCGCCGGTCGAATCTTACTTGTGTTCTCCCATGCGGCGTATGCCGATAGACGATGTAGCTCTTTATGAGGAGGGCCGAGAGGGGAAAGAGCAGGAGAAGGAGGGAAAGATTTAGATACCGTATTCTTTGTGCCATCCCTGTACTGTTTCAACTGGACGCGCCTTGAGATACTTTATAAAGATTGTTGGTCAACGGGTTTGTACGAGTTTCATTGATTCGTTCTTGACGAGAAAAAGTTTGTAACCTCCTGGTTCTTCATGAAGAAGGTTATGAGCTGGGTCCTGTTCTTTATACCCAGTTTCTGGAAAATACGATGGAGATGAGCTTTAACCGTTGACTCACAGATACAGAGCTTCTGGGCTATCTCCTTGTTCCGGTAGCCCTGGCCGATGAGGGCGGTTATCTCCTTCTCTCTCTCAGAGAGCACCTCGGCCCTCTCTCTATTAAGGGCGTTGACGCCGTAGAGGATGTTTTTTACCACCGTCCTGTCCATCCAGACTTCACCGCGTGCAACTGCCCTTACGGCATCCTTAAGATGTGACGGTGTGGCATGCCCCATGAGAACACCGCTTACCCTTTTTGTCAGGATGGCGGAGACAATGTTGTCCCTCCCACAATCGGTATCCAACAGGAGAAAACCCTTCATCTTTGTTGTGTCAACATCGGCAAAGGCGTTGTACAGTGCTATAAAATCGACAATGATGACATCGGGCGTGAGCGATTCAAGCTTCTGTGACGGATAGCTTTTACCGCTCTTCAGGACATCGACTACCTTAACGTCCTTCATATCACCCAGAAGTTTACACATCCCCTCAGCAAAGAGGTTATTGCTGAAGGCAACTACTACCCTGATACTCATCTATGATACCTCACTCTTTAACCGAAAAAAACCCGATGAAAATTGAGCTTCCTCTCTCGACTCTTATAGACGACCTGCCATAAACAAGAGCTTCAACCGCCATCGCCGAGAATGATTAACGTCATAAAAAAGCATGACATGACCGCCCGTTGCACTACTTCCTGGTTCCCGATATTGTTAACCTGCTTATTATCAGTTACCCTTTATAATAATGCAAGTAAAATATACACTTTATCGATTGCCTCTCGCTCGCAATAACGCTCAATGATATTCCAAATGAG